>CAZCPP010000197.1:0-7450 GCA_964500655.1 uncultured Anaerolineaceae bacterium
AGTTATGTAAACATGGATTACTTTGTCAGGCTTGGGCGTTAAGGAATTACTTTTTATGATGAAACCCAGAATAACTACTGTAATATCAATATTGATTTTGATGATTGTGGCCTGCAATTTTGGACAGTCTGACCCGGCTCTTTCCACACAAGAGCCTGCTTCCCATTCGCCAATCAATACTCCACTCCCATCTAGACCGCCGCCTTCCGGTGACGCCTTGCCGGCTGAAAGCCTGGAGTATATTGGCGCATTTCGATTGTCGGGAGGCGAAGAACGTCCACAGACCTTCGCCTATGGTGGCAATGCTATGACTTTCAATCCGGATGGCGATATAAACGGTGCATCAGATGGGTTCCCCGGCTCCCTTTTCGTTATGGGACACGAACGTATTGCCTATGGTGATCTACCGGATGGAAATCAGATCGCTGAGATTACAATTCCAGATCCGATAATTTCCCGCAACATTGAAGATTTGAATACGGCTGAGTTTTTGCAGGATTTTAATGACGTCATGGCCGGGCATTTTACAAAGCTTGAAGAAATTCCCCGCATTGGTTTAGCATATCTCAATCGCCCAGAGACAGGACCCAAAATCCATATTGCTTGGGGACAACACCTGCAAGAACCTGGAGACCCCTCCCATGGATGGTTTAATCTGACACTGAACAATCCAGATGTGCAGGGATTTTGGTTCATTGGAGATCGTGATCCATATAGCCTCACAGGTTACATGTTTGAAATCCCAACAGATTGGGCTGATGCTTATACTGGTGGACGTTATATTGCCACTGGACGCATGCGTGATGGTGGTATGGGTGGTATGGGACCATCTCTATTTGCTTATACTCCCTGGCAAGCTGATGGTTCTCCGCCTGTACCGGATACGCACCTGCAAGAAGTACCTTTACTGTTATACGAGAATGCCTACAATAGTACAGATATTGTCCGAAGTCTGAATGGTTATCAACATCCTGATGAGTGGGAGGGTGGGGCTTGGATCACGACAGCTTCCGGCAAAGGCACGGTGCTTTTTGCCGGAACAAAAGGGACCGGAAACAAGTATTGGTATGGTTATATCCACCCGAATGGTTCCCAGTACGTCTGTGTTGATGACAAGGTTGAGGCGTATGAAAGTATGTGTCGCAACGCAGACGGAACAACCTGCACAGGCCAGGACCTGGTCGGTTGTTGTGAAGAAGAAGCTGGTACCTGTGCTAGTAATCGTGGTTGGTGGACGACGCGTTTTGATGCCCAGTTCATTCTTTATGATCCACATGAGTTAGCGAAAGTAGCCAGAGGAGAACTGGAATCTTGGCAACCACAGCCATATGCTGTTATTGATATTGACGAGTACCTATATCTCGATCCACCCGAATGGGACGAGGTCGATATCGGTTGGGGAGACCAGCGCCGCAGTCGTATCGGCGACGTCAGCTTTGACCGGGCCAATGGCATTTTGTACGTTTTGGAGTTGTATGCAGATGGCGCCAAGCCGATTGTACATGTCTGGAGAGTTAACCCTTAGGATCCGACATTGTAAAGGTGGATTTTAGTGCCTGGTGTCGATATGAAATATTGGTTATTGAGATAAATTGTAGAAAATTGTAATATTATATCGGTTTGGAATATACTTACAATACGTGGTAAAAATGATACAGAACAAAGAGATGAAAGGTGGAGGGTAGCAATTGTGGCATATAACATTCTATATATTGAGGATAACCAAGATAATTTACGTCTGGTGAATAAAGTCCTTAAATCTCGGGGCCACGAAGTGCATGGTGCATTGAATGGTCTTGATGGCATTTCTATGGCTGAGGAACTCAAGCCAGATGTGATCCTATTAGACATCAATCTGCCGGATATCGATGGTTATGAAGTGGCTCGACGCTTGAGGAAATCTGAATTTCCTTTCTTGCAAACCGTAACCATAATCGCTATTACAGCAAATGTCCTTGATGGAGATGCGGAAAAAGCTTTGGCAGCAGGTTGCGATGTTTACATGCCCAAGCCAGTCAATATTCGCGAGTTATGGGCGAGAGTTGAGAATTACCTCTCTAAGGACGCTGAAAAGTAATGTCATACATCACACACCTTCAATGTTACAGTTGTGGGGATCATTTTGATCCGGATGAAATTCAAACTTTTTGCCCCGATTGTCAATCCCCTTTGTTAGCAAATTATGATTTAGATGTAGCTCGGGATAAACTTGATCGAGATGAATTTCGTCGCCGCCCTCTTGGTATGTGGCGTTGGCGAGAACTATTACCGGTAAATGAATCAGAAAATATGATTAATCTGGGAGAGGGGGATACTCCGCTATTACATCTCACAAACCTGGGACCTGAACTAGGCCTTTTTCGTCTCTACGTGAAAGATGAAAGTTTAAACCCCACTGGTTCGTTCAAAGCTCGTGGACTAGCCGCTGCAGTTTCAAAGGCGAAAGAATTGGGTGTAACAAAAGTCATCATTCCTACCGCTGGCAATGCCGGAGGTGCGATGGCTGCCTATGCAGCTCGGGGTGGTATGAAAGCCCATATATTTATGCCCGATGACACGCCGACAGCAAACATTGAAGAAAGTCGCATTGCTGGAGCCACAGTAATTTTGATTGATGGCTTGATCAGTGAGGCGGCCGGTATGGCTGGTGAAAAGGCCCGCGCCGAAGGCTGGTTTGATGTGTCAACATTCAAAGAGCCCTATAGGACAGAAGGCAAGAAAATTATGGGCTACGAATTGGCAGAACAATTCAAATGGGATTTGCCCGATGTGATTGTTTATCCTACCGGTGGAGGCACGGGCCTGGTTGGTATGTGGAAGGCTTTCAAGGAAATGGAAGCCATGGGCTGGTTGGAAACTTCTAAATTCCCCCGTATGGTAGCCGTTCAAGCAGATGGCTGTGCACCTGTCATTAAAGCATTTGAAGAAAACGCATCATTTTGTGATTTCTGGACTGGTGCAACAACGCTGGCTTCAGGATTGCGTGTACCAAAGAGCTTTGCCGATCAAATCATATTAGAGTATCTCCGGGAAAGCGATGGCAACGCTGTTGCGGTTAGCGATGAAGAAATTGTTGAAGCACAAAAGCTTCTGGCCCGAAAAGAGGGCATTTTTGCTGCTCCAGAAGGTGCTGCTACTTTAGCAGGCATGCAAAAGTTACTCGATGACGGTTGGATCAATCCTGACGATCGTGTTGTACTATACAACACCGGAACTGGCTTGAAATATATTCGCCAATAAGGATAAAAACGCCTCGATATTATTTCAAGATTTGTTTCGAACACAATTTGTAGTTGTTGTCCAAGTGCCAAAGTGTATTGCTTTGGCATCTCTCTTTATTGCAACTTCCCCAAATCCTGACCGTACATAAAGATGTGGCTTTCATTAAGCTCATTTTTGTTGTACACTCATTATGATACTAAATAAGGAGATCACATTATGAAAAAACAAGGTCGTACTCAATTGGCACTTGGATTCATTCTAATTTTGTTGGGCGGCTGGTTTGTCGCGCAACGCACCTTTCCCGAGATAGCCGCCATTGCTGAACGCTTTTCAGACTGGCCCTTTACGGTGATTGGAGTCGGAGTGTTATTACTGCTGCTTGGTCTGATTCTGGGAGCACCAGGATTGGCCGTTCCCGCCGCTATCGTTTCTGGCATTGGTGGCATCTTGTATTATCAGGATCAAACCGGGGATTGGGATTCCTGGTCTTATATGTGGACTCTAATCCCCGGGTTCGTTGGTATAGGTATTGTTTTGCAAGGCTTACTGGGAGAAAATACGCGCCAAAACCTGAAGCATGGCTTGAATTTGATGGTTGTCAGTACGGTATTGTTCCTGGTTTTCTCGGCATTTATGGGAGGCTGGAACTTGCTCGGGAATTATGGCCCTGCAATCGTCCTTATTCTGCTCGGTTTGTGGGTACTGGGTAGTGGCTTGTACCGCTCCTTGCGAAAAACGGATACGGAGGAATAAACATGCGCCGAGACTATCTTTTTTGGGGAACTGTACTGATCTTATTAGGTGGATTGATGTTCCTGAACAGCGCCGGGATTCGTTTGCCAGGTGGAATCAATGCCATGCAACTATTCTGGCCGAGTGTACTGATTTTTCTGGGTTTATGGATCATGGCCGGCACGTTCATTCGAGGAAATCAGGAAGAAGAACAAGTATCGATTGATTTGCAAGGTGCTAACCAGGCTTCGCTGAAACTGAGTCATGGTGCTGGATTATTGACGGTAGGCGCAGGCGCCCCACCAGGGAAATTATTTAATGGCACTTTTGGAGGTGGAGTGAAGCAAAATGTTCGAAAAACAGGTGATAGCCTGGATGCCCATATTGAGGCACGTCCATTTACTTTTCCTCCGTTTATTGGTGGTGCACGTGGCTTGGAGTGGAATATCAATCTAAATCGAGATGTTCCGCTTACGCTGCAATTAGAGACTGGCGCTTCACAATCAAAGCTCAACTTGCATGATTTACAGGTAAGAGATTTGAAAGTGAGTACTGGAGCCAGTAAAACTGATATAACCCTGCCTGCTAAGGCAGGAGAAACCACTGTTAAGGTGGAATTAGGTGCAGCATCACTCGATATTGTTGTACCCGATGGTGTTGCAGCTCGCATTCGGGCCGAACAAGGGGTGTCGGCCATTGAAATCAATCGTACTCGTTTCCCCTATTCAAACGGCATCTACGAATCTGCGGATTACTCCTCAGCGACCAATAAGGTTGATATCATGATCCAAGCCGGGGTTGGAAGAGTGGCAGTTCACTAAGAAGGAGAATTTGAATGAAACGATTTGACCCTCGCATCGTTATTGGTACTTTATTGATTTTGGCAGGAGGCCTAGGGTTCTTACAGGCCTTCGGTATCCTTCGAGATGCATCCGATGTGTTTTGGGGTATTGTCTTCCTGGTAGCCGGCGGAACTTTTTTGGTGATGTTTGCAAGTGGATTTGCCAGTGGTCAATGGTGGGCGGCAATCCCGGGTTTGGTACTGGCTGGTATTGGTATTTTGATCTTGCTGCCGGATACGCTTGAAGATTTGGGCGGAGCCGTCTTTTTGGGTGCGATTGGCCTGGGTTTCTGGTTGGTGTACCTTAGTGGACGCGATCGCTGGTGGGCGATTATTCCGGGAGGTGTGTTGTTTACTCTTGCTGCTGTGAGCGCGTTACCGGATAATATTTTTGGTGGTGTGGATTCTGGTGCTGTGTTTTTCCTTGGTTTAGCCCTCACTTTCCTTTTGGTAGCGCTCTTGGTGGGTATGAGTTGGGCATATTGGCCGGCTGGGGCCCTGGGTGTGTTAGGAATCTTTTTGGTCTTTGAGTCGCAAATTTTCTTACTCTCTTATCTGGCTGCAGCAGCATTGATTGGTGTTGGTGTATTGATTATATGGCGTTCACTGCGCGCTTGATTGAAAAATTTAAAACTTGAAAGCAAAAAACGGCGGATTTATGCCGCCGTTTTTTTTATTTCACAGATTGATTATTCTACTTCAACAATTTGTACAGCTGGGAAGAACTGATGGACTGTACCTGCAACCCAACCCTGTAATGTGGATGGTGAAAGTGGACATCCCAGGCAAGCACCTCCCAAGCGGACTTCTAATTTGTCCCCGTCAAAGGAGACGAATTCCACCGACCCACCGTGGAATTGTTCTATATAAGCGCTGATTTGAGCTACCAGGCTCTTTATTTGTTCTTCCGGGGAGTGGTTTCCAGGAGTGGTCATTGATTCTCCTTTCTACTCGTTCTCATCTTAGATTTATTTTCTTTGATAGCATTGACTCTTGTATTTAATAATAACTGAATTTGGCTCTTGGCGTCTACCCAGCGTGTTGAAACGGATTCAGCCAGCAGGTTAAGAATGATGCGACCCGCTTCTGGCTCAGATACGCATAACATGTGTAGATCTTGGTTGCTCATACGAATGGTCTGACAGTCTTCTTTGCAGATTGCTCCCGATGTGTAAGTTGAATTCCCTATCACTGCCGACCAACCGAATATACTACCCTCCTCTAAACTTGTAACACTGATTGGTGGTCCGTCATACGGCTTGTAGAGCATCTCAATACTACCATTTAAGATTAGATATAAATAATTTGCTTTTTGTCCCTGTTCGAATATTGATGTTCCAGCAGTACATGAAAATGGCTCGAATAAGGGTTCGAGTAATCGTAGGATGTCACCATCCAAATCTTTAAATAGCGGTATAGATTCGAGCGTTTTGAACATCTTTTTGTATCTTAACGAATATGTTTGACAATTTGAAGTGGCATTCTTCCCGATTGTTTTGAAATTTGTCCTAATCTATTCTGCAATACGTCATCTTGGGATATACTCATGGGGATAAGTAACTTTTTTTTCTGGATAGAATCTAAATGACAGAAATAATCACAAATCAGGGAAATTCCTTGTCAGCTTTGCGAGCCGGAGATCGATCTGAGTTTGCCCATATGGTGGATTCCTATTCACCACAAATTTTCCGGTTGGCATTGAAAATGCTAGGCGATGAACAAGATGCTGAAGACGTGTTACAAAACACTTTCATGAAAGCTTTGCAAGCCATAAAAAAATTTGAAGGACGTTCGAGCCTTTCTACATGGCTATATCGTATCGCTGTCAATGAGACCCTATTGTTGTTACGCCATCAAAAACCAACCGTTCAAGTAGCGATGGATTACGAAGGTGATGAGGATGAAATTCAACATCCTACTCAGTTCACAGACTGGTGCTGTTTGCCTGAAAACGAATTACTATCTTCTGAGTCTAAGCATCACATGGATGAGACTATCCGTCGTTTGCCAGAGAAGTTACAGGTTGTTTTTCTCTTACGCGATATTGAGGGCCTATCCATTCGTGAGACGAGCGAAGCGTTGGGGCTGTCTGGATCGGCCGTGAAAACGCGCCTGTTGCGTGCTCGCCTGAATTTACGTGAACAACTATCTACTTATTTCGGTGAACGGATAAACGAGGAACAAGCGTGATGGAAGAAAAGAATTGCAAATCTCTATTGGGTTCGCTATCAGATTACGTTGACGAAACAGCGCGTGAAGAGATATGCCGTAAGTTAGAAGATCATCTAACAGGGTGTGAAGATTGCCGTATAGTAGTAGATACGTTAAAAAAGACAATTTCCCTGTATCACTCTAATACCGAAACTAATTTACCAAGCGATGTTCGTGAACGTCTTTTTAAACAGCTTGATTTGGATGATTTCATTGTGAATGAGTAATACTTAAATTTTGGGGAGTTTGTAACTTTTTTTCACCACAAGTCATCAAATTGATAACGACAGCCGTGAACGAATAGGCTGGGGATACGATCAAAAAAAATAACTGATGGAGAAAAAATGACTCAACTACTCAATGATGACATCCGAAAACAAATCGGAGAGGTTCAGGGCTTTCTTAAAGTAAGGTATAAGGGTTGAAAAAAGAGACCTTCCTCGG
>CAZCPP010000198.1:0-5789 GCA_964500655.1 uncultured Anaerolineaceae bacterium
CCAGATCTAAATAAACATCGGAGGGCAATTCTTTACTTATAATGATCCTATCCAGTGAGCCCTTTGTTCAGATATGATCCAATGTGGGGGGACTTTTACCCAATGGGCCCGTGGATAATGGTAAAAAGAATTATTCACATAACGACGAAAACGCAACCAAGTTACATATTGACGAATAACAGAGATGTCTTCGGGATGTGCGTTTTGAAGTTCGGAACGAATTAATTCTTTCATCAGTAAATATTATCCCCGTTAGGGGGTTATTTCCCTTTTTTGCGCAAGTTGCGCTTCATCCGAATAAAGGCCAGAACTTCTTCCTGATCAGCTTTGGGAAGCTTATCAACTTCATGCAGGATTTGTTCGATTTCTTCATCTACATCGGGATCATTAGGTAGTAATCCAGCAGCACGGAATACAACAATTGGTGGAAGCTCAAATACTCGTGCTAATGAGTTAAGAGTGTCGGGGGATGGTTGAGCCTTTCCGCTAACTAAACGACTTACAGCAGCCTGGTCAATCCGTACAGCCCTTGCTAAGTCAGATTGATTTAGTTTTCTCGATTCCATTTCGGAAACAAGCCATTGACTAAAAATCATGTTTTTCATGAGTGCTAACATAATACACTAAATAATTATGACTGTAGTCATTGAAGCCTTGACAAGATGCATGCGGTTAGTGTATCATGAGCGTAGTCATAGAAAATATGTTTCACATCATGGACGACCTATCTTGGGACGTTCACCCACCAATCGAATTTAGGAAAAGGAGACTTACTAAATGGACGCTGTATTTTTAAATATCAAGGTTGCACGATCCAACCCTTCCAAAGATGGAGAAAAGATGTATCTCCGTCTGCTGGACATCGACGCTGCGGAAGTGGTGCAGATATCTGTACCGACTGTCGCAGCTCCCAAAGTGGGCTATGAAGGTCCGGCTACGTTCAAGGATTTTCGCATAATTGCCCGCAAGGATGGCGGATTCTTTACCGTAGCGGAAGGCTGCACGGTGAGCAAGTAGGGAAGTCCTGGTGAGCAGAGACTTCCCCGAAGTAACAAGCGCAGCCTGATTAGTTTCAGGCTGTATTTGTAAAAACTAAGAAAGGAGGATACGCAAAATGGCAGACATCGTGACGCTCGTTACTGACGTGCTGGCGATCAGTTTCACCATTGGCACCATCACCGTTACGCTCGGTGCATTGGCGATCGGTGGGGCTGTGATGAGCCTGGGCATTTCTGTGTTTCGGAAACTCGGCGTTCGTCGCTAATATTGTCGAGCCTGGGCGAGTGGACTCTGTACTGATCCATTCGCCCAGGTGAGAAAGGAGAACAGATGGTTGAACAATGGAGAGGCATCATTCAATTCTGGCAAATTGATTTGTACGCTGGTCGGTCCATCATGGATATGATCACACTGAGCGTGGTTGGGATCACAGCTGCCTATATCATTTCATATTTCTTTGATAAGGCGGGATCATGATCTCGTATGTAGTGGCATTAATTCTTTATTTTATGGATCCTTTTTTGGCGATCATTGCCGTGATCGGGTTACCAACGATCGAAGCTATGGATGGAAACAACTACACAAAGTTGGGGGCCGCGGCGATCTTTACCATGGCCATCTGGTTCGTAAAAAAGACCTGGAGACAATAGATGTCTGATTTGATCTTCTTCATGAGTGAGTTAGGAATACTGGATGCCATTCTGGCGGTAGTGGTGGCTTTTGGCGCGATCGCAGTTTACTTCGGGTTCATCAAAAAAACATGAAAAAGAATACTCTTCGAATTGCTTTGGTTGTATTTGTAGTTTTGACCATGTTTACCATGGGCTTTTTGGTTTTCATTTCAAACGCATACGCACAGGCAACCGATACCGCTACGCCTTTGCCAACTCATACGGCGAGTGTGACCCCTACTCCCACAGTGAGCTATGAAGGTTGCCCACATGTAAGGCCAGATGGATACGGGACCATTACCCCATCATCATTATGGCAGGTGGAATGCGCGCATTGCTTTTTAGATACAAAAACCCCAGCGCCCACATCGTCACCACAACCGAGTGAGACACCCTGGCCAACAGTAACCCATTCGGCGCCAACTCAAACCCATATTGCAACGGCTGGAACGCCTACACCCTGGGCGGCAACAAGTACGCCTACACCCACAGGAACCACAACGGCACAAAGTTGCGAGGGGGTCGCATTCCCTACGCAGGATCTATCAACTCCGGATCCTGATATCAGAGTGAATGATGATGACGTGGGAATAACATACAACAATGAGATTGGTAATTGTTGGTATGCAAGTGCTGACACAGGTACATTAAATGCGGATAGTAGGATTTCAGGTGATAGTGGCTGTTCTTTGGAGTTTAATTTACCTTTAGGTGTCGAGCGAATAAGATTATATGGTTCAAAATATAACAATAGAAGCAGGGCGGATGTTTATGCAAATGATGTTTTTGTAGGCTATTGGAATCAATACAAAACAGGTTCTAAATCGTATTCTCCATCTGATTGGTTAGATGTAAATCCAGCAGTTCAAAATCATGTGAAGGTAATAACGAATTTGTATACTGAAGATAGGATATTTCATTGGGATGGGTATGAATATTCGTTTTATGATGGAACAGAACTGTCTGGCTGGGGAATTGATATCGTCGCGACTTCCACTGGTGGAGCTCACGCAGATGGGTATGACACCAGAGATTGGGATTGTGAGCCCTGGGGTACGGGGGCCATCCATTGCACTGGCTATTATGCAGGCAATGAGTATTCAAATATTCTGAATGCGGATTTTTCTTATAAATTAGACATTGAATATATAGGGGGTGATGGAAATAAAACGGTATATGTAAGAACGAAGGGAACTGCGACGGGAATATGGGCCTGGGGCGGTGTAGCAGTTTGGGGACCGATCGACCGTGAGACAGATTGGGATTATGAGGGGACGCATAATGTAAATGATGATGTGGGCATATTGACAATATTTTCAGGGTCACACCACGATAGTCAGGGCTGTAATTGTAATCATGTAGAGATGATAGCGGAGTGGTGGATATCGCCTGTGCCGTTCATTTGTGATCCAACCATACCGATACCGGAACCGGAAGACCCCATAGGCGGATATTGTTCTACCTTGATGCCTTCCGGGGGGATGTTTGGAGGTTTTGGATTTGATCTGTTTCAACCGGATCCGAATTATCAGACCAATTGCGATATTGGATGGGAGGAATTCGGGTTCGATACCTATACCGTTCCCGCTGTAGAGATCTGTTTTCAGCCTACAGTATTTGGAGTGGTGAAATTGTTCAATGTCGATTTTCCAGTTGGAACCTTCGGGCTGGTGGTGGCTGCTGCTGCCATCTGGCGCTACTTCACAAAGATATAGGTGTGATCGATGTCAATAACCATTCCTGTTCCCACGGTCATTATCCCGATCTTCGCAGTCATGGCGATTGTCTTGATCGTGAAAGTTATTTTGTCGTTTGTCAGGGGCAAGTGATGATCCTGGGTGAGCGTTTGTTCCATGAGCTCCAGGATGAGCGCATGGCCTGTATCGAAGGTTCGTTGTCCGCTGGCAAGACCAGGCTTTCATTTGACATCGCGCTTTCCTTTTGGCGGCGCGGATACCGGGTGCTTTCGAATATTCCACACAACTATAAAGGCGTGAAGCCGCATACGAAAGCAAACCTGTTGCACAGGACCTTTGTGATCCTGGATGAAGGCGGCGAATACATCCGCGAGCAAACGATTGCATCGCAGATCACCAGGACTGCGGGGAAGGCCAATTATTTTATTTTGTTTCCGGGCAAGAAGCTGCCGCATAAGAATTTGCAGGGCATGATCATTGTCCCGAGATTTAATTTCCTGGCAAATTTCGGGATCCCCCTGATCCTATGGAGAGCGAATGTTCGAGCGTCTACGAAATATCACTTCAACTTTTGGCAGATATTTCCGCAACTGGTTCACGGCACGTATTCGACCAAAACCAGTTCGGGGTCGATTGAGCCGTTCATGGTCATGGCTCAAAATACGATCGAGCTCCTGGCGAAAGAAGAAGGACAGCAAGCAGGACAAGCGGTCGCGGCCAGTCTCTCAGGGTTCTATGATGACCTGGCTGGCGGCACGATGGCAATACCCGAAGCGGACCTTCGAGGGGCGTGAGGCCGATAGTCTTGTCGGCCGCTGGATCTTGAATTGGGTCATGTATGGAGGCATGGTTTACGTGATGGCAGGTTATCTGATGGGCATGATGGGCTTTACAACAAAGATGATGATCGATCCCTTCTCAAGTGCTACCACTACGCCCCCGCCTACCTTGACGGCCTTTCCAACGTTTCCGGTTACGCCCATGCCTTTCCGGGCTTCTACGAACGGACAGGGTGCAACACAACAGGATGGTATGGAAAGTAACTCTCCACCAGTTGCCGCAGTACAACCTACTTATACGCCTTATCCCACGCCCACGCCTTACCCGACACAGATCCCGATCGTGGGTGATCTGTTCGCGGTTGGATATTCGTATTACTGGCCGCCCTATGGACCGCCGAATTGTCATGCAGACAATTGGGATGAAAAAGGAAATTACTGCAAGGACCTGACTGCATCCGGTGAACGCTGGACAGAACATATCGGAAGAGGAGTGGCGGTTCCATATGAATGGAAAGTCGCTATTCCTTTAGGGTCCTATATCAGGGTTCATGACAATATTGAGATGCAGGGCGATTACAAGGTTATAGATTTTTGCGGCGGATGCATAACACCCGAAGGGCATATTTATATTGATTTTCTGGACAACCGCCAACGGTTGGCCTGGACCGTCCCGCTCATGATCGAGGTCATCTACAGACCCGGGACGCAATAAGGATCGGTGGGTCCCCTGGAGGAACGACAGGGGGGACCGACCTGCGCACGGGTCTGTAGACCGATTTTGAGCCTGATCTTTAAAACCGACATTTTCCCTGACCGGCGATGTTTTTTCGCCGCAGCCTGAAGCACCAGTCCAGGGGCGCAGCGAGTACTGCACGCAGGTGCGAACGAAGAGAGTGCCGGAGTGCAGAACGCAGCCATAGCATCATTCCCTTGACGGTGCGAAGGCAAGGCTACAATTTTTCGTCCGGTCGGGAAAAGCGATACCCCCCTATACTGATAGGGGGGTGGAGATAGAAAGGATGTTCTAATTATGAGAATTCACTGGTTTTCAATCACGATATTTGAAGACCCAAAGAAAAGAGAATTGCTCTGGAAGGAGTATTTCTCTGCTTTGGGCGTTTTGGTGTCTGTTGGACACGGTGGTAGGGGTTATCGTGAGATCGACCAGGCGCTCCTTGGTTCAAAAGTTTATTACGACCCGGTCCAACTGACCCAGGACGGAAAGACACACTACCATGTGGAAATCCCTGGGGAAGCCTGTGATGCGTTACTGCCATCTGTGTTTTCGACACTGTTGGCAGAGCTCTCAGGCTGTGGGATTCGGTATAACGTCAAAAGACTTGACCTGGCTTTTGATGATGTACCGTTCTCCCCCCAGGATTTCTTGGAAGCTACGAAATCTGAAGACATGGTTTCTCTGGCCAAGCGAGAGAAGATCAAGATCAACCAGTCCCCTTATCAGATATCTGAAGATGGGAAGCGGGAGGGGACAACAACCGTGTATCTTGGCCGTAATAGTTCTCAAAGAATGGTGCGTGTGTATGACAAGCGTGGGCCTGTTCGTCTCGAGTTTCAGATGAGGGACGATCGGGCTCAGGCGGTGGCCTTAGATATCTTTTCCAGAGCTTATGAAGATTGGG
>CAZCPP010000198.1:5799-7444 GCA_964500655.1 uncultured Anaerolineaceae bacterium
AAAGGTCATCTACGGCAGTATGTGGATTTCAATAATTTCGACTGGTGGGAATTATTCGTGAGTATGGTCGTGCGTGCCAGTTTGAAGATCTCATCTGCCAGGCGGGTGACGTTTGCGAAGTTGGAAGGTTGGCTCGATAGCCAGGTCTCTGTTGCTTTATCAGTATGGTTTGATGTACAGGGGGAACAGGCGCAGATAGCGTTTTTGGAGATGTTGAGGAAGGCGCGTAGACGAAACCGCTCGAGATACGCTGCGGTTTTAGAGCTTGCGATTTAGGAGAATGAAAGCATGAAGACAAGATTGTTGAAAGGTATAGAAGTTGCTGAAATATTGAACATCAGCAAGGCCTATGCGTATAGGTTAATGTCTAATGGGCAAATTCCTACCATCAGGTTCGGGCGTTCCGTTCGTGTGCGCCCGGAAGATCTGAATGCCTTTATTGAAAACAATGCATCTGTTGACAACACTTTTGTTTATGAATCAAGTATTCCAGTTGATCTGGTGAACAAAAAAATTATCCGGAGGAAATAGTATGCCGAAGAAACGTGGCCATGGAGAGGGAAGTGTTTATAAACGCAAAGATGGTTTCTGGACTGCTCAGGTTACTTCCCAGGGAAAACAGATATACAAGTACTTCAAAACCCAGCGTGAAGCGCTAGATTGGGTCCATGAAACCAAAACACAGCTAAAGAATGGCATACCGATCAGGGCTGCAACGATCACGCTGCAAAAGTACCTGGATTGGTGGCTGGCTGCTCACAAGTCAGCGGTCAGGCCAAATACAATTATTCAATATTCTCAAATCGTTCGGCAACACATTGTTCCTGTGCTGGGAAAAATAAAGCTAAAGGATTTGAGCCCTAATCATATTCAATCTTTGTACAACATCAAACTTGAAACGGGAGTTAGTAAGAGATCGGTTGTATTGATCCATTCAATTTTACATAAAGCGCTCAACCAGGCCTTGAAGTGGGAGCTGATTGGTCGCAACCCTGCCCGTGCTGTGACACGCCCCAAAGTGCCACGTAAAGAAATGAAGACTCTGACAGATAGCCAGGCAAGAACTTTTTTATCGGCAGCAAAGGAATCGCGCTATGAGATGCTTTACTGGTTGGCGATTTCTACTGGAATGAGGCAGGGGGAACTATTAGGTCTGAAGTGGTCTGATATTGATTGGACAAATGGGAGCTTGCAAGTTCAAAGACAATTACAACGCAATGAAGGTCAGGGGCTTGTGTTCAGCGAACCAAAATCTTTAGCCGGTAATAGATTGATTTTGATAAGCACAAATATGCTTGAAAAAATGCGCAAACATTTGGATTTTCAGTTTCAAGAAAAAAGCCAACTTGGTGATAATTGGCAGGAGAATGACCTTATGTTTCCTTCCGCGGTAGGAACCCCGGCAGATCATCGGAATTTATATAGGGATTTCAAGAAGATACTAAAAATTGCAGAATTGCCCGATATGCGTTTTCATGACTTGCGACATACAGCAGCCACTCTCATGTTGGAGCAAGGGATTCATCCAAAAGTAGTTCAGGAGCGGTTAGGGCATGCCGATATTACTTTGACCCTGAATACTTATTCACACGTGCTGCCATCGATGCAAGAGGCAGCCGCAAAAAAGATGGACACCTTGTTGAAC
>CAZCPP010000199.1:0-7419 GCA_964500655.1 uncultured Anaerolineaceae bacterium
CAACTCAGTGGGGCCACGTTCTCGGACCTCGTCCCCCTATTTGACACCACGGGCTACCAGCACCTCTTCCACCTCTCCGCGGACGGCTTTGCCTTCGGCGTGGCGCTGGAAGACAGCCTCATCCACAAAAGCACCTATTATTATTCAAGATAAGAATGTTGAGTGAGGCAGGGCTAGTTGCAAAACTAGCCCTGCTCAATTTCAATTGTTTGCGATTCGCTAAGGAACTGGGAAGATATAATCGGTCGAAGCCTCTAAGAAATCATGTTCAGAGTGAGTGATTCCTAGCTCCCAGACCCAGGGTTTATCAGTCTTCTGCCACTGGCCGACAAATAGCGGAATCCAGCTGAAGTGCGTCTCAGGATCGAACTTGACCTCATAGTTAATCGTATTCATGTCAGTCTCAGCCAAGGCCGCATTCATGGCAACCGGATCAAGAGTACCGGCACGCTCTACGGCGTCAAAAAGGACCTGCATTGGACCATATCCATGTCCGATGCCACGATTTACAGGTTCGCCAGTCTCGTCAATCCACCTTTGAGCAAGTGATTGTGCTGTAGTATCTCCAATGCCGGGGCCAGTATATTCAGGATCCCACCAAATCTCGGTCCCAACCCCCTGCGGCAGGTCCCCACCCCAGGCTTCAACATCGATATTGAAAAGTGGTGCCCTTCCAACTATGACAATTTTGGGATTAAAGCCCAGTTGCTTGCACTGTCTCC
Source organism: uncultured Anaerolineaceae bacterium (assembly GCA_964500655.1). Taxonomy (GTDB): domain Bacteria; phylum Chloroflexota; class Anaerolineae; order Anaerolineales; family Villigracilaceae; genus JAABUE01. Next base: position 723 of record CAZCPP010000199.1, read on the forward strand.
AAAGGTTTGCAAACTCAGGACCAGGAACATTGCCCCACAGGATCTCTACCTCGTTGTCCTTCCACTCATTGCACATGGCCGTGAAATCGGTTGTACCGAGTGGGTAGAAGCCCAGCTTGTCTTCTACGCCAATTACGGTTAGGCCATATTCTTCCAAGAGGCCCGGGAACAAGCCGTACCAACCAATGCCGTCTGGTTCATCTGTTGCGAATACACCAGCCACTTTGTTGGTTTGGTCAGCATAGTCATCCAGGACAGCAAACCAGGAGTCCTTGATCGTGTATCCTGGCAGTCCATATTTAGGATGTCCCTCGGGAGGAGGAGTTGCAATTCCAAAACCAGGGAACCAGGTGTATGACCACCCTGACTCTGTTTCGCTTCTTGCGCCTAGCCAGGGCTCCAGGGGGCCGCCTCCGACGATATGCGGCACACCATGTTTCTCAGCTACCTCGGCGATAGGGATATGGATGGATGGTGATGAATCGACGGAGTATAGCAGGTTTACTTCGTCAGTTAGAATCAGGTTTTCAGCTAGACCACCTGACTTACCTGGATCGCTCTCGTTATCGACGACGATATACTCCACCGGAATCTTGCGGTCGTACTCCTTCACATAGATTCCACCATCAGCGTTGATATCATCAACGGCTGCCTGTGCGCCCCATGTGCAGCCCTGGCCAAAGCCTGCAAACATGCCAGTCATTGGTGCGCTGGTACCTATTTTTATGGATTCTGGTCCGGTTGGGGCTGCCTCATCTGGAGCTGCCTCATCTGGAGCTGCCTCATCTGGTGCCGCTTCATCATCCGGCACCGGTTCTACTGCAGGACTGCATGCAGCTAATGAAACGACTACGAGCAGTGCAAGTAGTATCATAAATCTGTTTTTCATTTCTCAATTCTCCTTATTTTTTCTTAGGAAATCCATTTTTCAATCAACCGTAGCACTCTTTGTTAATGATCTAGTTTAACCCTCCCTCCCCCCCTCCTATTGCTTTTCAGCAAAGACTTTAATTAGATAGTTCGCCAGTCGCTGGCGTGATTCAGCAATCTCACCCTGTGACCATGATAAGAAACCGCCTTCACTTTTGAATCCCAATTCGCCTGCTTTAACCTTTGCTTGCAATGTGGTCGATGGAGTTGGATCTGCGTTGATATGTTTCAAGATGTAATTGTGTATAGCAAGTGTGAGATCAAGCCCAACCATGTCGGCCGTCTCGACAGGTCCCAGGATTGGCAAGCGCAACCCAAACCCATTACGTATGACCTCATCCACGGTCGCTGGGTCACACACACCTTCATCAATGATGGCGAAGGCCTCGCGCCAGAGCGCGTGTTGCAAACGATTGCCCACAAATCCAGGTACATCTTTATGTACATGAACAGGATGCTTGCCAACCTTGGCTAACAAATCAAAGGCAGCAGTTGTGCACCAATCGGCTGTTTCTTCGGCTCGCACCACTTCTACTAATGGGATCAGGTAGGGTGGGTTCCAGAAATGTGTACCGACAATTCGCTCCCGGTTCTTTGATTTCTGAGCAATTTCGGTGATGGACATTACGGAGGTATTGCTGCACAAAATTGTTTCCGGCGGGCACAGGCGGTCTAATTCTGCAAAGACGTTCTGTTTTAATTCCAAATCCTCAAAAACAGACTCGAATACAAAATCACTGCCTGCACAGGCGGTCGACAGATCAAGTGTAGTATTGATCAGCTCAAGACTCTCTTCGATACTTTTACCGAAATCAACCCCTTGATTGGTCATATTGGTGAGATTGGAGCGTACGCGAGTTTTTGCCGACCCGAGAGCTTCTTCGTTATCATCAACCAACCAAACTGTGTGTCCATGAATTGCAAATATCTGTGCAATTCCATGTCCCATCAGCCCCGCCCCAATAATTGTGATTCGTTCTGGAGAAGTCATGATTATCCTAACCAGCGGTATAGCCGCCATCCACATACATGATTGCGCCGGTCATAAAGTCGGAGGCGCGTGAGGACAGGTAGAGTACTGCCCCAATGAAATCCTCTGGCTCGCCTAAGCGCCCGATTGGGATACGTCTCAGGAATACTTTATATTTTTCCTGGTCATCAAACATCCATTGAGTAAGCGCTGTACGGAAAACAGTTGGCGCAATAGCATTCACATTGATTCCATACTCCCCCCATTCACAGGCCAACGAGCGGGTCAAAACGTGCACTGCACCCTTCGAGGTCGCATATCCGGTATAGTTCTTCATGCCTAGTAGGCCACGTGTTGATGATACAAGGATGACTTTCCCCCCTCGACCCTGCTTGATCATCTCCTTGCCAACTTCTCGACTAATCAGCCAACTGCCTTTGACGTTGACATCCTGGATTTCCTCGAACTCCTTTAGCGGGAATTCGGTAATTGGCTGCACACGGCTTAGACCGGCAGCGGTGATGAGGATATCGATATCCCCAAACTCATCCACGGTTTCTGCAACAATGCGAATATTATCCTCCTCACTGGCCGGATGCCCGGCAGTGTAGGCGGCTGTGAAGCCAGCATCCTGAATTTCCTTTGCGACTTCCTTTAGCTTGTCCTCAGAACGTCCGGTGAGCATTACTTTTGCACCGGCCTTGGCCAGCCCTTTTGCGCTCGCCCCTCCAAATCCCCCGCTTGCGCCTGTGATGAGTGCTACCTTGTCGGTTACATCAAAAAGCGTTTGGGTATCGGGAATGTTCTTCATTTTTGCCTCCCTTATTCTGGTGGATAAGGCATCACGACCAGCATGGTTGCGACACTGTTTGTGTCGTTGCGCACCTCGCGGTTCTCACCAGGCCCAATGAAGATCGAGTCCATAGGGCCCAGCTTGACTTCCTGATCATCAAAAGCCATGGTGAGTTCACCCTCAAGGACGATGTAAATCTTGTCTAATGGGGAGGCATCCCACTCCGCCTTTGCCCCCGGTAGATAATATGAACAGCCAACCCAATAGGGCGCCTCGCAGCCCATGCTTTTATGCTGTAACCACATTGCGTGGCATGTCTCGCTGTGTTTCGGAGGGCTGTATTTCTTTGCTTCTTCTAAACGTATTACTTTCATCAAATTACCTCCATACAATTAGATACGGTATTTGCCGGTTGGATCAATCATGGCTACCATACGGACAATACACCCATCGCCCTTGACCCAACGCCATGGGAATGCGGCGATGGTTACGCGTTTACCTGTGACTTTATCGATATCGCCACCAACATTTTCAAATCCGATAATCCCATTTCCGAGGAGCGAGTGGTGGCATGGTTCCCAATATGGGAAATCTTCTTTCACAGAACGACCGTTAAGCTCCTCGTATTCCTTATTGACTTCTGGAATCAAGGGGCCAGAGCCATGCGGGCCGATAGCTGTCCCAAGGGGATGGTCCAGCGCTTGCATATCCACACCCACCGCTTTGACACCTTTCTCCATGAACCAATCTCCAGCATCTTTGTATAGGCCTGGGGAATAGGCAAAGTACTTACGATTGTCACCGTAAAATTTGTGCCAGCCAGAATTGATGATCACAATATCACCGGGAAGGATCTCTGGCTCAGCCTTCTCTAGGTCATCAGGCGTAATCACTTCCCATTTGTCCTTGGGAATCGAGACGACAACGGCTGTACCGAAAAAACGATCCAGGGGCACTTCATCCATGAAGGGTGTGCCCTCGATGACATGTGCAGGGGCATCTGTATGGGTGGTGCAATGCATGAAGGTTGTAATTTGCTGGGAGAGGACGCCGGATTTTGCATGATAATGGAACCTCTCTATCTTGACATCGGGGAAGTAGGGCCACAAAGGTGCATCATGACCCCAAGGATGGCTTAGATCATAAAATTCGAGACTATCTGTGGATGAAGGCATCTCTAACTCTCCTTTGCTTATTTGTTTATAATTTGGAAAAATGTATAAACCCTTAGTCCGTTGATTCTTTTCCTCTTTCCTTTTGGCGAACATATTCAATTATCGAGTTGCCTACATGGGTTACATGATCGTAAATGATCGTGGCAGCACGCTCGGCATCGCCATTCCTACAGGCTTCGATTACGGCACGGTGCTCTTCCTGGGCCATGGGCATACCTCTGAGATTGGATATGTAGGCGTGCAGATAGTGCTGCGTGCGGTATCGCAACATGGTGGTGAGCTCGCATAGATGGCGTCTACCCGATGCACAATAGAGTGTGCTGTGAAAATTATGATTCAATTTGACCAATTCCGCCAACTCGCCAAGATGGTTATCCATTTGCTCAACACATGATTCCAATTGGGTAAGAGTATCTTCTGTTATGACGGGAACTGCCAGACGAGTTGCCATCTTCTCCAAAATTGCCCTAACCTCATAGATGTCTATTAAATCATCTGCACTCAATTCAGTGACAGCTGCACCTCGATGGGGGAAAATAGTCACTAAACCTTCAGACTCTAAATCTCGTAAGGCTTCGCGTACAGGGGTAATGCTGATATCAAAGCGTGCGGCGATATCCTCCAGGCGGAGCCGTTGACCAGGGACGAATTCTCCACAGATTATTGCGTCGCGCAGTTCCTCAACCAGATTGCTTTTAACAGTTCGGGATAATTTTGATGCCATTTGGTATTTAGTATTTGATATTTGATAAAATATTAAATATAATAATACACAATTTTTCGCGCTGTGTCAATAAATTGTTGTCAAATTGTTGTCAAATGGCGAAAATGATTGGGATTTCACCCCAACGAATAAATACCCCACCGCAACAATATTTTGTGAAAAGAAAGTCCCTGACGTGACTGGACGCTTTCCTTGCTTCAGGTTTTAAGTAAATAAGTTTGATTAGGAATAGGTAACACTGCTGTTCCTTGACGATTTCATGGCATTTGCCTATTTGACTATTATTCCTCAAAAGGTAACACTGTCAAACCATATTTTCCCCTAGAAATAGGCCAAAAAAAGGTTCGGAACAGGTCCGCTACCCTCTACTCAAAAAGGCACCTTGAAGGTGTCTTTTTTGCTTAAATTCAAGCGAAATCAGCAGCTAAACCTACGACCAGCAGATTATGAGCCTTACAGGTTACGGGATTTAATATCCTTGGTGTTTGCTCTACTCCCAATGCCAATTTATTGAGTTCCAGCTTTTCTGTGTTTCAGCCTCTAAAGTTGGATCAAGGAACTGCTGTAGAGCAACTCCGGCATCCGATAAGGATTTGAATTCTAATCCCACCTCAATAGCCATTTTTTGAAAAGGAAGAGACCAATCCTTTGATGGCTGGGGGACTTTCACCGGTAATTCATGTGTTTTGCAGTCATCAAAGGTTACTTGTATTGCCTTCCGCAAGCTTATACTGTCTAACTTTCCCATCTCAGCCAACAATAACATATCAACAAAATCTTTTACTCGTGAACTAACTCCTGACACATGCGGGCGCGTAAATGCGTGATATTTCTCAGCGATCTGCTGTGTAATCGGATAACAAGGAACAATAGTTGGCTCTATCCCTGCAAATGTCAATAATGCCGGTGTTTCCAGGTATTCAACAGGAGCTAATAACGGATCACCAATACCAATATCAATGTGGAACCTTTCAAACGTACGCCCATCTAGCAAAGAATGTATACGATACCGCAGGCCACCGATGTCATCAACATCAGAATGGATTGTATTCATAACTTCGAAAGCAAACCAATCACCAAGATCTTTGGCTCCAGCATCTCTCAAATGCGGATATATCTCTTGAGTTTCACCCGTTACAAGCAGATCAATATCTTTCGTAGTACGAGCGCTAGCACCAAGTCGCAATTGCAGAGCAAATCCACCTTTAACAACCCATTGATCCGGTTCATGAAAGAATAACCGGGAAAGAAAGCGGTCAAATGCAACCATTTTCCTGAAGCGCACTAAAGGAACTCCTGTCTCCAGACCCATGGTTCGTAAGCGATCTTCTAATGCTCGTCGGAAAGCTGGGCCACTCTCATATCTCATTGCGTCATTGCCTCAGATAAGATGGTTTGAATGATCCGTTTTACCCTCCCACCTCGGCGATCTGCATGGCTCAGAAGTTCATCTTGGGATGTCAGACCTCGTTGTATAGACTCTTGAATTGCTTGTTGAACTTGCTCCTCAGCTAAACCACTTATAGAAACATCGGCAATGGTGCGAGCAACTGTCGTCACCGGGAGACCTTCACGGCGCGTAATTTCATCTGGAGCGAGTTGGTTTGTATGTTGCCGAATGCCTTTTCGTCGACGAGATACCGTTTGAGGTACGATAACATGGATTTCACTTGGCAACACATCGGTTAGATCATACACAGCAAGCGCACTTTCGTGGGAAATAACCGCTTTTCGACCTGTCCGCAGCCAGGCCACAAAGAGATCTTCATAGGCTGATCCTGGAAAACGAACCAAACGGTAAACACCTCTTGCAGTACGTAGAAAAAGTCCTTTTTTTGCATTACTTGAAAGCCTTTCCCAGCTAAAGCCAACCTCACGTGCTTGACTTGCCGTGAAATATCCTGCCTGGTTTTCAGCAATTTCGTAAAGGCCATCATAATCTGGTTTTTGACTCATATGTGTATTTCCTTTGTCTAAACCTTATGTATTACACATATTGTCGCATAGAATCATTGCCCTGTCGAGATAATGATGATTAGCGGTTACAAGGGTAATCACATACCGGCTGCAACCTGCCTCATTAGTTTTCAATGTATCTGGACTAC
>CAZCPP010000200.1:0-7385 GCA_964500655.1 uncultured Anaerolineaceae bacterium
TGAGAAGTGCTTATGATGAACTCCAACTGCTCAAAGCCGCGTAACATCAGTTAACAAGCCTAACATTGGCAGAACAAAAGCCAAACAAAAGATACAAATACCAATTGCGATACCTGCATAGCCTAAAACAAGACCCGCCGTTGCCATACCGTCGCCGCCGAGTTGGTCCATGCTGTTCTTGATTTCATTCTTAGCCATATGTCCGGTAATGATGGCAGCGATGGATGCGAGACCTGGAATCAGGGTCCAACCAAGGATGCCAAGTACTAAGCTGGCAATCGCCATATTGCTGTTTGGTTTAGTAGGTGGCGTTTCATAAGGTTGACTAGAATAATCGGTCATAATGCTTCCTCCTTCAAACTATATTATATATCAATTAATTTGATTAGCTTTTTCGCGCCTGCGCTGTCTCCACCAAAAGAACAGCACGATCATCAAGATCAGGATAACTGCAACCAGGATAGGGATCACGATTGCAAGAATAGACAGTACGGTAGAAATGATATCTTCCGCGATGCTGACAGGTACGTTACCGGCTCCACCGGTCGTGGCTGTCACTACCGGACGCACTGCACCAGCTTTGACAGCATGCACGCTACCAGCAACAAGCAAACCGGCGATCAACGCCAGCACTGGATTGATATCAGTGATGACTTTTGCGCTGGCGGCAAAAGCGATTGCACCTGCAGCCGGGCGGACAATGGTCTGTACGACGTCGTTTATATGGTTGACTGCTGGAATTTTATCTGCCAGCATTTCGATGATGACCAAGAGACCCAATACGATCAATACCCAGGGGTTAGCAAGCAAATCCCAGGGGTTACTCAATGCGATCCAGTCGGTGTAGTGGGATATTACTCCAACCACCAGCAATGGTATGTACGCGTTCAATCCGGCGCTGGCTGAGAGCCCGAATGCGGTGAATATGCCAAGTAAAAGATCCATTAGATAATCTCCTTTTTTATGCTATCCGAGGGGAAATCCGCCCCAGGTGCCAGTCAACTTCAGGCGCAACAGGTCGATCACCGAGATCATTAATAAGGTTAATGTCACCCCGGCTAAGGCTGGCATCCAAACTTGTTTGAGCATATTGAAAGTGTTTTCCTGACGCATAATGATAACCCAAGCGATACTGAACACCATGGATAATAAAATCAACACGCCCGACACACTAAGGAAAGCAATTGGGTACAAGAAAAAAGGTTGCTCGCTCAAGATTCCCAGGTCAAACAGGAAAATAATACCCAGCAAAGCACCAAATTCCTTCCAGGTAAGTGCTGGGCGTTCATCTAATTCGCGCCAGATGGTTTGATTGACAATCGGGAACAGAACGGATGCCATCGCGATGCCCATTCCGCTCCCAGTTAAAAGGCGCAAGGTGTTATTCGGAATATAAATGTTGGGGATTTGCGGCAGGAAGTTTTCATAAGTCTGCTTGAGCAAATATAAGTAGGAGTTTGAGCCATCAATACCAAAGGCTAGGAAGAATGTAATCAGAACTGCGAGGATCCCTTTTGGGGGCATACTGCATCGCTTACGGCTCACAAAGCCGAAAAATATCAGGGTGATCGCAGCCGCATTGAATTCTCCCGTACAGCGTGCACATAATGGCAATTGGCGCTCAAACAAGTGAAACGATCGCTCATCAATGCGATGGCAAACAGCATATCCGATTCCATCAGCTTTGCCGAGTAAACCGGGGGGCGTGATAAATAAAAAGGCCGCCAATACTAGCAAAGTGGCCAGGGGGACAAACCATCGCATCAGGTTACCAGTAAATATCAACTTGTTTTCAATTTGCATGTTGTCATTATATTGGCTAATAGGATGGAACGCAAGAATCCGCCTGGATTGGTGTATGATAAAGATGGAGAACCGATGCATAAGACTATCATATTCGCGCTTCTTTCTTTAACCTTGGCCTGCCAACCACTTTCGGACCATGAATCGCCACCGACAACTACACCGTTGATAGTCCCATCTGAAACAGCATCGTCGGACCAACCTTACGTCTACATGACACCCACCCCCGGCTACCCGGAAGGTGGTTTTGGGCCGGATAACTTCCCAGTTGATATCAATCCGTTGACGGGCCTCAGCACTGATCCAATTTTGCTGAACCGCAGACCGATGCTCATCAAAGTGTCGAATTTGCCCAGGGAAGTTCGACCACAGTTCGGGCTTTTCAAGGCAGATTTAGTTTATGAATATTACACCGAAGAAGGTACAACTCGGTTTATTGCTATTTATTATAGTCAGGAAGCAGAACAGGTAGGTTCGATCCGCTCGGCGCGCTTTTTTGATGAGCACATCATTCGCATGTACAAAGGAATATATGTCTTCGGTAGCGGTGACGAACGCGTCCGAGACAGGTTGTATAACTCCGAATTTGCCGATCGATTAATTGTCGAGTGGCAGGCTGAATGTCCGGCACTGTGCCGTCCGGATCCAATCACAAATTACTTGATTGCAGATACCGTCGCTGTCAGAGAGTATGTTCATGAGCAAGGGATATCCGATCAAAAACAAAACCTGGACGGTATGTACTTCCAGATGCAAACCCCGGATGGCGGGCAACAAATCAAACGGATTTTTGCCTGGTATTCCGCAGTCATCTATAACCGCTGGGACTACGATCCTCCTAGCGAACGTTATTACCGTTACGTAGATGTGGAAAATGCACTCGATGATCAACCCGAAGTTTACAAACCCCTGCGAGATGCGCTTGGCGATGTGCCAATATCGGCAGATAATATCGTTATTATATTAATGCCGCATGATTTTTATTCAGTCTCACCAGAAATTGTGGAGATGTGGTTTTCGGGAGCTGGCCCTGCATACGCTTTTCGTGATGGGCAAGCCTTCGAGTTAGAGTGGAGACGTGAAAATCCGGAAGATGTATTGTCGCTGTATACGATAGATGGGAATGTTTTTCCGTTCAAGCCAGGCACTACTTGGTTTGAGGTGATGGGGTTGAACACAAATCTGATAAAAAGTGACCACGCATGGCGCTTTGAAATGCGATTTCAATAGTTCACAAGGAGATTGGTATGAAAAGATTAGGGATTCTAACCGGGGGAGGCGACGCACCGGGATTGAACGCGGTCATCCGCGCGGCAGTCAAGACTGCCGTTAATGTGTACGGTTGCGAAGTGTTGGGCATCCGAGATGGTTTTGATGGATTCCTGAATGAGAAGGGACTTATCCCCTTGGGATTAAAGGAAGTCCGAGGTATTCTTCCCAAGGGTGGAACCATACTTGGATCCGCGAACCGTGGCAATCCCTTTGCACGGAAAGTGATTCGGGATGGTAAGGAAGCTGTCAAAGATGTTTCGGATGATGTTGTTATCGCAATACAGAAATTAAAATTAGATGGTTTGATCGTCGTGGGCGGTGATGGGACATTGCGAATCGCCAACGAGTTGTTCCAGAAAGGTGTGCCAACTGTTGGTGTTCCAAAAACGATTGACAACGATATCGGTGGTACGGAGGTAACCTTTGGCTTTGATACCGCCTTGAATATCGCCACTGAAGCGCTTGACCGATTGCATACTACCGCCGAGTCTCATCACCGCGTGATGGCGTTAGAGTTGATGGGGCGTGATGCCGGATTTATTTCATTACACGCCGGAGTGGCTGGTGGTGCGGATGTGATCTTGATACCAGAAATTCCTTTCAGATTCGAGGCAGTTGCTGCAAAAGTTGCTCAGCGCGTTGAACGCGGTAGCTTGTTCAGTATTTTGGCCGTTTCAGAGGGAGCCAAACCCGTAGATGGCTCACAAATCTTTTCGCGACCAGGGGATGAAGTATATTCATCACGATTGGGCGGCGTTGGACAGGTTGTGGCAGAATATCTTGAAACCCAGGGAACGGAAACTCGGGTGACAGTGCTTGGTCATCTTCAGCGGGGTGGCACGCCCACAGGCTTTGACCGCTGGTTGGCAACCCGCTATGGCGCGGCAGCCGTGCGCCTCGCTCTGGATAATGGCTTTGGACGTATGGTTGCGTTGCATAATGCCAGCATTGAGGATGTTTCGCTCGATGAAGCATTAGCGGTTCCCAAGCGGGTAGATGTTAACGGTGATGGGATCAAAACGGCCAGGGAAATGGGGATTTCATTTGGAGATGAATGAGCATGCTTTCAAGCAAATGATGAATTTTAAGAGAAGTTAAGGTAGGTTAAAACCAGAGTGCCGCCCATTAGGACGGCACTCGTAGCGCGCTGTGGCTTCCTTCTAATTGAGGAGGGATGCCACAGCGCTAAGTTTATTACTACTATCCATGAGCATCACCTCCTCCTTTCATTAGGATGGCGATTGAATTTTAATCCCCCGGCAGTGCCCGAAGTATGGCATATTTCAATTCGGATGTCAATAGTAGAAATTGACCACTAAGGGAATTGTAATTTGAGGAGCAAGCATAATGGCATACTATTATGACAAGCTTCTAAAATTGATACCTTTTGACAGTCTTCGCAAGTACTGTTTAGCTATCATGGACGAAACACTTACATTGATTCTTCAAGGAGGCAGGTATGAAATCCAACCCTAATCGTTTCTGGTGGACGGTGTTCGCCCTCGGCTGGGCCTTTGATTTTCTCTTTTGGGAGAAAGCGGCGGGTATCAATATTGGGTTATACGTTGGCCTTTGCCTGGTTGCGGGAATCATTCTCTTGCGCACAGATGGTCACCACCCAAAGCGGAATTCACTATGGTTGATCCCAATGATTGCGTTTTTTGCAGTCATTACCTTTGTGCGCCGGGAGCCGATGACCATTTTCCTTTCGATTGTTTTAATTATCTTCCTTATGGGTTTGTTCGCTATTTCGTTCTTGGGTGGACGTTGGCCAGCGTACAGTTTGCTTGATTACCTGAACGGGTTCCTACGGCTGATTGGCAGCATGATAGCCCGCCCGCTAGGTTTTTCATCGGAAGTTAAAAAGGAACTGACAGAAAGCGGTGGTGGGAAGGCCTCACAGATTTGGCCGGTCGTTCGTGGAATCCTGATCGCTCTCCCAATTGTTGCAATCTTTGCTGCGCTGCTGAGTTCAGCCGATTTGGTTTTTAGCCAGCGTTTGGAAGAGTTTATCGAGTTATTCAATTTAGAGGACCTGCCGGAGTACATCTTCCGTCTGGTGTATATCCTGGTATTTGCATTTGCAATTGCGGGTGTATATTTGCATGCTGCCCTGCAGAGTGGGGATGAGAAACTCGTAGGGGAAGATAAACCGGTTGTCCCAGCGTTTCTAGGGTTTACAGAGTCGGCTATTGTGTTAGGGAGTGTGGCAGCATTGTTCACCGCATTTGTGATTGTCCAGTTCCAGTATTTCTTCGGTGGACAAACGAATATTCAAATTGACGGGTACACTTATTCTGAATATGCACGTCGTGGTTTTGGCGAGTTGATTACAGTTGCCTTTTTCAGCCTGCTATTGATCTTAAGCGCCAGCGGGATCACACGTCGGGAAACGGATACACAACGTCGTGTTTTTTCGGGCCTGGGGATTGGCATCGTTGGTTTGGTGTTGGTGATGCTGGTTTCGGCATTCCAGCGTCTTGTGCTTTACGAAACAGCTTACGGCTTCACTCGATTACGGGCCTATACACATGTCTTCATGCTATGGCTGGCGTTGTTATTGGTGGCAGTCGTTGCGCTGGAAATCCTGCATCACGAACGTACTTTTGCGTTGGCAGCTGTGCTAACTTCATTGGGATTTGTGATCAGCTTGGGCATCATGAATGTAGATAGTTTCATTGTCCGGCAAAATATCAACCGGGGAGTGCAGGGTGAGAGCTTTGACGTTTCTTATCTAGCAGACCTTTCATCTGACGCAGTACCGGTCTTAGCGGCAGCGTATCAATCTCAACCTTTACCGGTTGCCGTAAAAGAAGGAGTAGGAGCGGCGTTGGCATGTTACGCTGCCAACCAAAGCCGTGATGATGACCCCTTGCCTTGGCAATCCTATCACTTATCCCAAGCGAAGGCGACACAGATCCTGAATTCCCTCGAGAAAGAGCTGAAGCCATACCAGATTGATGATGAAGATTGGAACTTCAGTGTTATCACTCCATCAGGGGAAGAGTATTATTGTTATAGTTTTTGGGATTAAAGGCTTGTTGAAGTAAAAAATGCGACCCAGATGGATCGCATTTTTAGTGAGGTCGAAATGATTGCCAAACAGATGCAATTATAAAGGAACAAACCAATACACTGAGCGGGCCTTGTCTTGCGTTTGTTGAAACAGTAAGCTAGTACTACCTATTGGGGTTTCAAGCGGGCGGTCAGGTCGCGTAGTTGTACGAACGAGATGGGCTTGATCATTACAAAATCGGCCATTGGTTCATATGTCTCGGCTATTCTGGCATCCGCTGTGGTCAGAATCACGCTGGTACTATTGAAGCGATCGTTTTGTTTAATATCGGCCAGTAGATCTGCACCTGAAACATGGGGTAGATGCATGTCCAGAAGGATCAAGAAAGGAGTTTCTTCTTCAAGTCTTTGTTGTGCTTTCAAGCCATCCTTAATTTGTTCTACTTCATAACCGACAGCTTCCAGGGCATCAGCAAAGATTGTACTTAAATCCTGGTCGTCTTCGATAATAAAGGCTAATGCACTCATGATTTCTCCTTTTTTTGCCTCTTTGTTTCAATTGGTAGCGTGATCGAAAAAGTACTCCCTTTGCCTAATTCGCTCGAAACTGAGATTGTCCCGCCCATTAAATTGACCAGTTGCTTGACAATCGACAGTCCCAGACCAAAGCCTCCGTGTAAATTGGCAGTGTGTCTTTCTACTTGACGGAAAGCATCAAAAATCCTTGGTAGTTCTTTTTGAGGTATCCCTTTCCCGGTATCTGAAACGCTGATACCCCATTGTTTTATATTCAGCCTGTCAATTTGAATGTGGATCGAGCCTTCTTGTGTATTTTTAACCGCGTTGTTGACCAGGTTGACAAGGATTTGTTGTAGACGAGCGCTATCGCCGACTAACGTCTCAGGCATATTATGATCGAGTTCGCTGGTTAAGGCAAGACCTTTTTCTGAGGTTATATTATCCATCACGCTGTGTAGATTATCCAGCAAATCGGAGGGTCTAAGGACTTCATAATGGACCTTTAGCTTGCCCGCCTCTACTTGCGCTTGATCGAGCAGGTCATTGATTAAACTTAACAAGCGGCGTGAATTGGTTATGATCCGATTGACCATCTTGAATTGTTTCTCGTTTATCGCCCCATAAATTTGTTCCGCGAAAATTTCAGCATACCCAAGAATTGCGCTCAAGGGCGTACGCAATTCATGCGAGACCATCGCTACGAATTTGTTCTTCATCCTTTCTAACTGATGTTACGCGGCTTTGAGCAGTTGGAGTTCATCATAAGCACTTCTCAA
>CAZCPP010000201.1:0-7361 GCA_964500655.1 uncultured Anaerolineaceae bacterium
GGCAACGTTCCCCTGCCATAGCTGCCAACCTGACCAGCAAACTCTGGACCGTGGATGATGTGCTCAAACTGCCTCTGATTCCGACGCCTTCGTGACAAATAATAACACCCTGGTCAATCAGACCAGGATGCTTATGCTTGTTATTTGGGGGCTCACAATTCAAGAAGCTAACCTGGGGCGCTGGGTTCCGCGTGTTTGTGTGTGGATTCCAGCTTTCTGGTTAGCGTTTTCTTCTTTTTCCCACTTTCAGGGTCTGTTTTAGCTTACCCCATTTATCCGTAACGTCTGTTTGTTGTACCGGTTAATTTTTACAGTTCATAGCATGATTAATTTTCTTGTTTACCTTCAATTGAAAGTGCTACCCAACAAGCTACGCCAATAACACCAGCATTATCGCCCAACTGCGAAGATACAACATCAACTTGCTCTATTGGCATAATATGAACGCGCTCACGTAATGTGCGGTGTATGGGGTTAAGTAAGAGTTCGCCCGCCTGTGCCACACCTCCGCCAATAATTATTCGCTTGGGTCCGATGGAAGCGCAAACATTGGCTGCGGCAATGCCAATATAAAACCCCGCTTTTTCGTAGATATCTTTGGCGATTTCATCGCCTGCTTCGGCTGCTTTTGTGATCAATTCCGGGGTGATACGATTCAAGTCTAGATCACACAGTTTGGCAATATTCGTAGTTAACCCTTGGGCAACAGCTTTTATTCCCATGGCAACGATGGCAGGGCCAGATGCGAAGGTTTCGAGACAACCATAATTCCCACAACCACAACGTGGACCATTAAAATCGATTATCGTATGTCCCAACTCACCACCAGTACCGCCAATGCCAAGATGTAGTTGACCGTTGACCACCAGGCCACCACCGATGCCGGTGCCGATGGCGAAAACGGCGATAGTATCCTCGCCACGACCTGCTCCGAAGCGCCATTCGCCGTTCGTGATCGAGCGGACGTCGTTAAGTAGGGCAGTTGGAAGCCCGGTAAGATGCGTGATCTTATCCCTGAGAGGCACATGCGGCCAGGTGCCGGGAAGGTTGGGCAGGAAGAGAGTTTCGCCTTTTTCCAGGTCAAGCACACCGGGCACGCCAATACCAATGCCTCCGATATCGTCCTTGTGCATATCTGCTGATTGGATTACTTTCAAGAAGAGATCTGCCATGCGCCCCATGACAGCGTCATGCCCCTCACGTGCCAGAGTTGGGATACTTATATGGTGTATAACCTCCCCGGTTTCAACATCGACAACCGCAGCACGCAGATTAGTACCGCCTAGATCGCAGCCAATATATTTCTTCATGGTACATCCTTGTTAGAAACGCTCACCCCTGCCCATCTCCCTGCGAAATACCCCTGAGGGGTAGGGAGAAAAGGAGGGGTGAAGGCAAAGTACAAACTACAAAAGGTTAGTAAATATATGGTTTTAGTACATCGCGTGACAAGTAAAAGCCACGCTTCACCAGTTCTTCGTCACCTTCGAAGGCACGGTCTTCGTGCTCGATGCTGATGACGTAGTCATACCCCACCCTGTATAGGGCTGATATGAACTTGCCCCAGTCCATATCGCCCAGGCCGGGCAAACGTGGAATCTGCCAGCCCATGCCCTGGGAGAGCACGCCGTTCTGGTACAGACCTTCATGGTCGATCTGTAAATCTTTGGCATGCACGTGGAAAATCTTATCCTTGAATTCGTAAACCACGCGTTCGTAATCAATCATCTGTAAGATGAGATGGGATGGATCAAGGTTTAATCCGAAATTATCATCGGGGATAATTTCCCACATTTTCCGCCAGATGACAGGCGTGCTGGCCAGATTGTTTCCGCCAGGCCACTCATCGTAAGAGAAAATCATCGGGCAGTTTTCGATGGCGATCTTGACGCCATGATCTTTGGCAAATTTGACAATTGGCGGCCAAATTTTGGCGAAGTCTTCCAGGTTTTGTGGCACAGTCTTGTCTTTATCCTTGCCGACAAATGTGCCCACGTTGGATACTTCCAGCATTGCAGCCGCTTCGATGACCTTTTTCAGATGGGCAATAACCGTTTCACGGTGCTCAGGATCGGGGTGGAGAGGATTTGGATAGTATCCGAGCGATGAAATCGTCAGCCCGTAGCCATCCAGCATTTTGCGGATATCTTTGGCCTGGGTTTTATCCAGTTCAGTAACATCGATATGAGTGACACCTGCATAGCGGCGAGCGGCCTTTTCAAATGGCCAGCAGGCAATCTCAATAGCCTGGAATCCGCTTTCTGCACCCCATTGGGCAGCCTGTTCAAGTGTATTGCCGGGCAGAGCGGCAGTGAAGAAACCGAGTTTCATAGGTACCTCCTATTTGACTTTAGTCCACTTGCCTTCCTTAGCGCTACGTTCAATGGCTTCGCAAAGCTGCATTTCGTAGTGCCCATCGGCAAAGGTTGGGAAATCGGGTGTTTTGGTGTAATCACCAGCCAGTATGAAATTATATATCTTGGTATATAACTGTTTGAACGTATCAGGAAAGCCCTCGTTATGACCACCGGGATAGGACGCGGTCGCCTGCGATTCGGGCGAAAGCAGCGATGGATCCTTCATCAAGACCTGGTTTGGTTCCGTTCGATGACCGACCCATAACTCGTTGGGTTTTTCTGAATCCCATACAAGTGAAGACTTGGACCCGTTAATTTCGTAAAACAGGCGGTTCTTGCGCCCGGACGATACCTGCGAAACTGTCAGTACACCGTGCACACCGTTTTCGAAGTGCAAGATGATGGTGGCATAATCTTCCGTGTTGATTGGCTGATCAATGTAATCTTCGGGGGTCAAGATCTTGCCCGTGTAAGTTTCGATTGGCTTAGCGGGTTTTTTTCGAATGGGGTGGAAGGTCTTAAAATCGGTATAGACTTCATCCACATGCAAGCCTGTGATGAAAGTCAGCAGGTCAAGCCAATGAGAGCCGATGTCGCCCACCGCTCGTAGAGTCCCGCCCAGGCCCGGTTCGAGGCGCCAATTCCAGTCGGTGGGGAAGAGCAGCCAGTCCTGCAAATAGGAACCCTGCAGGATGAACAAATCTCCCAGTTCTCCACTTTGCACCATGCTGCGCGCCTGCTGTGCAAGCGGATACATGCGGATATTGAAATTGACTGCGTTGACCAGTTTCTTCTCCGCAGCCAATTTGACGAGTTCAGCCGATTCGGTGGTATTCATCGCGAGAGGCTTCTCACAGACAACGTGCTTGCCAGCCAGCAGGGCGGACTTGGCATGTGGATGATGCAAGTGATTAGGCGTGGCAAGATGCACTACGTGGATGTCGGGATCAGCCAGCATGTCATCAATCGAACCGAAGAAACGCGGGATGCCCAATTCTGCGGCTTTTTCCTCCGCATTTTCTTTTGTGTTTTCAGCCAGCCCCAGCACCTGGATGCCATTGCGGCGCAGTGCTTCAATGTGTGCTGGCCCAATAAATCCCGTTCCCGCCACGCCAACGCCGATGGATCGCTTGGTGAGTTGTTCGGTCATGATTTATCTCCTAGTATTCCCCTGGTGTTGCGTCAGGTTTGGTTTCAACTTTTTTGCCTTCTTGCAGAGCTTTGAAATCATCCAATATGGTGGCCGTTGCGGTCGCACCAGAGCGTGTCACTCCTAAATCAATCACATCTAAAAGAGCTGACAATGTGCGGACACCGCCCGCAGCTTTGACCTGCACTTTTTCGCTGACGTTGGCGCGCATCAGGCGCAAGTCATCGTGGGTTGCGCCGCCGGGGGCAAAGCCAGTGGATGTTTTGACCCAATCTGCGCCGGCTTCTTCACATAGTATGCAAGCAGCGATTTTTTCTTCATCGTTAAGATAGGCATTTTCAAAGATGACTTTGACCTTGACACCATGCGCATGGGCGGTATCACAAACCGCCTTAACATCATCGCGCACATTATCGATCTTGCCTGAGCGAAGTTGACCGATGTTCAGAACCATGTCCAATTCAAGCGCACCATCATCCATGGCTTTTTCGGCCTCCGCAACTTTCACAGAAGTCAAGTTGCTGCCATGTGGAAAACCCACTACCGTGCTGACAAGTACATCCGAATCTTTCAAAGCCTCGATAGCCAACTTGACATGACAGGGTTTCACGCAGACGGTTGCAGTGTGGTAACGAGCAGCCAATTCGCAACCGTAGATGACATCAGCTTCGGTCAATTCAGGGCGCAATAAGGAATGATCAATGACCTTGGCAAGTTGTTCGTATGTGATTGTTTTACTGTTCAATGTAGTCATCAGCACTCCCGTTATGATTTTTTCCAGAGATCAATTGGTTTCTCAACTTTCGGCGAATTGTAAGGGAATTCTATTTTACGCCCATCATCAGCCGGTTAGAAAACGGCGGGCATAATCTGTAATACCTCACGGCATCTTCAATGGTTTCCATGCAAGTCATTTTACCAAGTAAGCTGGTATTTTTAGCGTGACGTAACCTGTACTGTTACGACTGCCAGGCCGCTGTATTGACCTTCCGTTTATTAACTGGATAATAAAGATTGTGCTAGCTTCACTGCTCTGCTGGCGTCCGGAGTATAACCGTCCGCACCAATCTTATTAGCATAATCATCCGTTACCGGGGCACCGCCCACAATCACTTTCACCGTATCGCGCAGTTTGGCTTCTTTAAGCGCGGATATTATCTGTTCCATGCTTGGGATAGTAGTGGTTAGCAAGGCTGAAAGTGCAACTATCTGAACACCCTGGTCTTTGACAACATTGATAAATTTTTCCGGAGCCACATCAGTTCCCAGGTCAACAATTTCGAACCCAGCCCCTTCCAACATCAAGCCAACTAAGTTTTTACCTATATCGTGGAGATCACCTTTTACTGTGCCAATGGCTACTTTCCCAGCTACCTCAACCTCGTTAGCTAGTAACGAGGGTTTTAAAATATTCAATCCGGTCTGCATTGCTTTCGCTGCGACAAGCATCTCAGGAACGTAATACTCCCCGTTTTCAAATAGATCGCCAACCTTTTGCATGGCGGCAATCATGCCATCACTGAGAATCACTTGCGGATCCATATTTTCATCAAGGGCTGCGGTAACATGTTTCGTAACAATGGCAGCATCGCCATTTAGGATTGCGCTAAAGATTTCTTCCGTATGATTGGTCACATTGAACTCCTCTTTGCGTTGGTGGAGTATACCGTTGATATGACCTTTCCAAGGTCAGGCTTGCTTGAGCATCCCCCTAAGAATGGTGTTTGCTGAATCCTCTATATTTGAAGCGGATACTGTAGCGGTATTTGTCCGAGCGATAGTAACAAGCGGTTGCCTCGATTGGTTCACCATCCGCAAGGTAAGTAACCGAATTCTCCAACAGGATTGGCGTGCCAGTCTTTATGCTTAGCAATTTACTTTGTTCTTCATTGGCATTGTTGGCCGAAAACTCATTGTGAATTTCTGAAATCTCCAAGTGATAGACCGAGGACAAAATATTGTAGAGCGATTCTTTGCTGAAATCATACTGATCCAGTTTAGGGCAGCGGTCGGTCAGAATAGTTGAATTCTGAACACCAAAAGGCAAATCGCCACCATAACGGATACGAGTTAGCTGTAAAAAAGGAACACCCATCTTCGAACGTAAGCGAACAGGCGAGCTTTCGTCGATCATGCCAGTCCGTTTTTCTAACACCTTGGAATGGGCAATCAAACCTAGGGCGGCCATCTGTTGAGTAAAGCTTCTGTCCAGGTAGAAGTTTTCTTGTTTTTCATTTTTGCAGACGAAGGTTCCGCGACCTGAAAATCGTTCGACCAAGCGTTCATCCACCAACTTGGATAATGCCTGACGGATGGTGTGTCGGCCAACAGAAAAGAAATTAGCCAAATCAATCTCAGGAGGTAACATTTCGCCAGCGGCCAATTGATTCGATGTAATAAGTTCTCGAATATGCAAATAGATCTGGTGATAAAGGGGAGTGGGGCTTTGGTGATTTACTCGAAAATCATCTGAACCTGGGAGTATATTTTTTCTTTCATTCATTTTTATACAATTTTTTCTTCACTGGTCAGCAATATTACCTTGTTATGAAAATCAATTGCAAATACATCTGTACGAACATTCGGATTTTTATTATAATAGAGAAAAATACCGTTTGTCAAGAAATTGTTTTTTTTACCCTGCTAGCTTACCTACTTACCTATGAAGAAAGGGTTTTCGATGTCATCATTATCATCACGTGAACGATTGCTCCGAGCAATTGAGTACCAAGATACAGATAAATTACCCTGTGCTTTTATGAGCTTTTCAGCCATGAGAAATAAGCATGAAGACGATTTTTATAGATTATGCCAGGCTGAATTAGATTTAGGTTTAGATTCTTTCATGTTCCTGCCTTACTTACCTCGCCGCGCAAGACCAGACCACCCAGATCTCCGCGGATTACCCATTGACTTTCATCCTGATGTGAAGACGAAGGAATGGCTGGAGAAAGTCGATGGAGATTACGATATCCTGCACAAAGAATATCTCACTCCTGGCGGACAACTTTCTACTAGTGTGAGGTTGTCTGATGATTGGCATCATGGTAATCACATTCCTTTTATTGATGATTATCAAATCCCGCGCTCACTAAAGCCCTTGATTACTGAACCAGTAGAGTTGGAAGCACTACAATTCTTATTGCAGCCACCCGATGAATCTGTGCAGGATTTTTTCAACCTAGAACAACAGCGTGCCGCAACTTTTGCGGCCGAAAAGGGCGTTCTCCTAGTAGGTGGGTGGGGGGCGGGTATGGATATGGCTAATTGGTTGTGTGGCATGCAGGGACTGATGATGCTGACGATAACTGATACAAACTTTGTCGAAAACATCTTAGAAATGATTCATCAGTGGAATATGACGCGGATGAAGCTAGTGCTTTCAGGCCACCCAGACCTCTATATTCGTCGTTCCTGGTATGAGGGTTGTGATTTTGTAGTGCCTGATTTTTATAAGCGCGCAATTTTGCCCCGATTGAAAAAAGAGGTGGATTTGGCTCATGAGCATGGCGCCAAGTTCGGCTATATTTGCTCTAGCGGATTGAACCCTATGCTTGAATTTCACAAAGAAGCGGGTTTTGATGTTTTGATCGGTATTGACCCTGTCCAGGGAACACACACCGATTTGGCTTTAGTAAAAAAATCCTATCATAAAGATATCTCTATTTGGGGGGGCGTTTCTGGTGCGGTCACTGTGGAAATGGGCTCAGAAGATGATATCAAAAGAGCTATTCGAAAAGCGGTAAACGAATTAGGCCCACAAGGCCTTATTCTCTCCCCAGTAGATAATATTACGGTAGATGAACCCAAAACATGGGAGAATATAAATATCTTTATCATAGTATGGAATAATT
>CAZCPP010000202.1:0-7357 GCA_964500655.1 uncultured Anaerolineaceae bacterium
GAATTTCATTCGACATACAAAGCTATCGACTTCCAGTCGATAGTAGTTTACTAGACGTTCAGGAACTTGAAGCGCAATTAAAGACCCTGGACGGAATTGTACACACAGTTAGAAGGTAGGTTTTCCCTATTTACAGAAAAACCGTATAATCATGAGGATAATCTTATGCTTGGGATTTTAGTTCGGAGGCAACATTGGCTGTAGACGAAAAACCTGTTATTTTACAAGTCGGGAACTTGCGAACACAGTTCAGCACAGATGATGGTCTTGTACAGGCTGTTAATGGGATTTCGCTGTCTTTGCGTGAAGGGGAAACACTGGGCATTGTGGGGGAAAGTGGATGCGGTAAAAGCGTTTCTATGCTATCAGTAATGCGCTTGTTGCATGAACCTCCCGCAAAAATTTCAGCAGAGCACCTTTCTTTCATGGAAACAGATATAATGTCTTTGTCGAAAGAGGAGATGCGCAGTGTTCGCGGAAGCCAGATCGCCATGATTTTTCAAGACCCCATGACTTCATTAAATCCAGTACTTACCATTGGCTTCCAATTGATGGAACCACTCAAGCTGCACCTGGGTTTTGATGACAATGGCGCGAAAGAGCGGGCTGCAGAATTGTTGTCTATGGTGGGTATTCCAGATGCAGAATCTCGTCTGGATGACTATCCACACCAGTTCTCGGGCGGTATGCGCCAGCGGGCGATGATCGCGATGGCTTTGGCTTGTACTCCTGAAGTGTTGATCGCTGACGAACCAACGACAGCTCTGGATGTGACCATTCAAGCACAAATCGTTGATTTGGTACGCAGGCTTCAAGATCAATTGGGCATGGCCCTGATCTGGATCACACATGATTTGGGCGTGATCGCAGGGTTGGCGGATCGAGTTGTTGTGATGTATGCTGGTTTTATTGTAGAAAGTGCGGATGTTGAAGTACTTTATACACAGCCGCGACACCCATACACCGCCGCGTTATTGCGTTCTCTCCCGAGAATGGATGGTAGCGTAGGAGAAGAATTGGAATCAATCGATGGCTTGCCGCCCGACCTGATTTCGCTTCCTAAGGGATGTCCTTTTGCAGCCCGATGTAAATTTGTGCAAGATAAGTGCCGCGTGGAAAATCCTCCATTAGAAGAGATTACCCCAGATCACAAAATAGCCTGTTGGATTGATTTAGATACAGGTGAGTTCCGATGAACAAAGACAAGACATTAATCAAGGTAGAGAATCTGACAAAACATTTTCCGATCACACGTGGCATCATTTTTCAACGCGAGATCGGCGCCGTGCAAGCTGTAGATAATATTTCTTTTGAAATTCGAGAAGGCGAAACCTTAGGGTTGGTCGGAGAAAGCGGCTGCGGAAAATCCACCACTGGACGCACAATTTTGCAACTGCATCGTGCCACGTCAGGAAAAGTATTTTATGATGGTACAGACTTGACAACTATGAATGACGAGACAATGCGCCGATTACGGCGGGATATTCAGATTATCTTCCAGGATCCGTATGCATCGCTCAACCCTAGAATGACGGTTGGCAGCATTATTGCTGAACCACTGGAAGTACACCTCATTGGCACCAAAAAAGAACGCCGCGAACGTGTGAAGGAGTTGCTCGCGTTAGTTGGCTTGAATCCCTATTTTATCAATCGCTATCCGCACGAATTCTCTGGCGGACAGCGTCAACGTATTGGGGTTGCCCGTGCATTGGCGCTGAACCCGAAATTCATCGTCTGCGACGAGCCTATCGCCGCGTTGGATGTTTCGATCCAGGCGCAGGTTGTGAACTTGCTGGAAGAGCTTCAGAAGCAGTTCGGCCTGACCTATTTGTTTATTGCTCATGACCTGAGCATGGTGCGTCACATTGCCGACAGAACCGCTGTGATGTATTTGGGCAAAATCGTAGAGTTGGCGGATCGGGATGTGTTATATGGCAAGCCGCTGCATCCTTATGCGCAGGCCTTGCTTTCAGCTGTGCCGATTCCAGATCCGGCAAAAGAATGGAAACGGAAACGAATCATTCTGGAGGGAGATGTGCCCAGCCCGGCTAATCCGCCCTCGGGGTGTCGTTTCCACCCGCGCTGCCCAATCGCAAAACAAGTATGTCAAGAAGAAGAACCCGAATGGCGTGAAGTCGAGAGCGATCATTGGGTTGCCTGTCACCTTGTTTAACAATTGATCGTTGATAAAGTTTGTATAAGGAGGTGGTTTGTTGGCAAAATGATATAACTGTGAAACGTCACTAAAAAACTGAATTCTAAGTACCATGAAGGAGAAGAAAGATAATGAAAAAAGTAAATAAAATCACCTGGATCACCCTGTCTCTGCTGATCGTTGGCAGCATGATCCTCGCTGCTTGTGGCGCACCAGAAGCTGTAACAGTTGTTGAGACTGTTGAGGTTGTCAAAGAAGTAATGGTAACCGAAGAACCTGCTCCTGAACCGCAATATTCTTTGGATGACCTGGGTGTTGTTGCCTTGGATGACAACACTGTCCAGTTCACACTTGAGCGCAAAGCCGGCTACTTCCCCGCCATCGCTGGTATGTGGATTGCTCGACCTATGCCCCAGTGGGCCATCGATGAATGGGGTCAAAAGTGGACCGAGGCCGGCCTTATCAACACCAACGGCCCGATGGTTTTGGAAAGCTGGATCCACGGTGGCGAATTGACCCTGGTCAAGAACCCCCTCTGGATCGAGCCCGATCAAGTGGAGATCGAGCGTGTTGTAGGTCTGATGATTCAGGAACAATCCACCGCTTTTGCCCTCTACGAAAACGACGAGCTTGATGACGCTGAAGTGCCGCTGCCTGAGATGGACCGTGTAAAAGCCGATCCTGAACTAAGCGCGGATTACTACTCAGCCCCCGACACCTGCACATATTACTACGGCTTCACCAACACCAAACCCCCCTTTGATGACGTCCGCGTCCGCACAGCCTTTACGCAGTCCATTGACCGCCAGAGCCTGGTCGACAATATCACCAAAGGCGGCCAGATTCCTGCAACGAGCTTTGCTCCTCCAGGAATCTTCGGCGCCCCCGAGCCCGGCAAAGTCGGCTTGGCTTACGATCCCGAGGTCGCCAAGGCTTCCCTCCAGGATTACCTGGATGAGAATGGCATGAGCGTTGACGATTTCAATGCGCTGGACGTCACCCTGATGCACAACACCAGTGAAAGCCACGCACTCATCGCTGCCGCAATCCAGCAGATGTGGAAAGACAACCTGGGTGTAGAAGTCCGTGTTGAGAACCAGGAATGGAAAGTCTATTTGGACACCCTCAAAAACACCACGCCTCTTGAAGATATGCCGCATGTTTGGCGTCTCGGTTGGTGCGCGGATTATCCGGATGAGAACAACTGGATCCATGAGGTCTTCAACTCAGACGAAGGCGCGAACCGCGTTCGCACTGACAGCCCCGATTTCAATGCAATAACAGTTGCCGCCGGTGAAGCTCAAGATTCTGCTGAGCGCATGGCTCTCTACGAACAGGCCGAGCAGATGTTCGCGGAAGAGATGGTCGCTTACGCCCCGATCTACCACTACACTATTGTTCGAGTCACCAAGCCGTGGCTGGACCGCAACTACCCGTCCTTGGGTGGGAACGACTTCTACAACTGGAAGCTCGATGGCAAAGACACGCTCAACTGGAACTTTGGCACTGAGCCACCATCCCTTGACCCGTCCTTGGCCACCGATACCACCTCCGTGGACGTCATTGCTAACACCTTCGCTGGGTTAACCAAGTTCGATCCCGTCACTGGCGAGGTTATCCCTTCCCTGGCGACTTCCTGGGAACAGGGCGAAGATGCTGAAGGCAACCAGACCTGGACCTTCACCATGCGCGAGGATGTCCCCTGGGTACATTACGATCCTGTAACCGGTGAGACCACTCAGGTTGTAGACGAAGAAGACAACCCCCGCTTTGTGAACGCGCACGATGTCGTTTATGGCGTCAAGCGCACAGTCGATCCGGCAACGGCCTCAGACTATTCATACGTTCTCTATATCATCAAGAACGCAGCTCCGATCAACGCTGGTGAATAAAGCGTAGCGCTGAAAAAGTTGCTCAATAGTTAGTTTGTACGATTGAGGGGGCAGAGGCTTCTCTGCCCCCTCAAAGTTCACGAAAGAAGGCTCTATGTTACGATATATTGTCCGCCGTATTTTGCAATTTATTCCCGTTTTAATCGCGGTTGCATTATTTACCTTTGTGATGATGCGCGCTATCCCGGGGGGGCCCTTTGATTTTGTAGGCGACAGAAGCCTGCCCCCACAGATAGTGGCAAACCTGGAGGCCAAGTACCACCTGGATTGGCCTTTGTGGAAACAATTTCTTTCCTATATGATCGGAGATGATTTGCTGGGTGAAGAGGGATCATCCAGTGGAGTTCTTCGAGGCGATCTCGGCCCCTCACTGCGTTATCGTGGTCAGAGCGTCAACGCGATCATTGAAACAACCCTGCCTGTTTCAGCACAGCTCGGCTTTTTGTCCTTACTGTTGGCGTTGTTCATCGGGCTTCCAACAGGAATAATCGCCGCGCTAAATCAAAACACCTGGCTGGACTATAGCGCCACCTTTGCAGCAGTTGTATTTCTTTCGATCCCTAATCTCGTCCTGTCGCCGATATTGATATGGATATTTGCTCTCAAGTTGGGCTGGTTTCCAGTTGCTACCTGGGGGGCCAAACCCCCCTTTCTATTGGGTCTCTTACCCTCGTTAGAGCAAATAAACCTTGATTATTTCAAACATGCCATCTTGCCGGTCTTTGCTTTGGGCACCGCTTCTGCGGCTCAAATTGCCCGCCTGACGCGCGCAAGTTTGTTGCAGGTGGTCAATGAGGATTATATTCGCACAGCGCGCTCCAAGGGGTTGCGTGAGCGCGTGGTAATTGCTGTTCATGCGCTTAAGAACAGTTTGATACCGGTTGTTACCATCCTTGGACCGCTTTTTGCAATATTGGTTACCGGAACTTTTGTGGTGGAAATAATCTTCGGCATCAACGGTATGGGTAAACACTTCGTACAGAGTATTGGCAATCGTGATTATCCGGTGATCACCGGGGTTACGCTGATTTTTGCGACTGTGTTGGTCGTTGCAAACCTTTTAGTCGATATTACCTACGCCTGGCTCGACCCGCGTATTCGATTTGATTAGAGATCTTTCAGCATTTCAGCGTAGCAGGAGGTAGTAGGATATGGCAGGTGTTGATCTGGCACAAGAAACGGGTACCATCACCCGCAAAGAGCGCAGCTTATGGGCTGAGGCATTCATGCGGCTTCTGAATAATAAAGTCGCTGTTGCAAGTGGCATTTTTATCATCTTGTTGTTACTTACTGCGCTGTTTGCAAATTTTGTTGCTCCATTTGATTTTGCTGAACAGGATTTGTTGGCAAACAACGCGGTAAATGAATGGATGCTTTTCATGCTTCCCGAGGGAGCAGAAAACTATGCTCGCTTCACTGACATATTCCCTCTGGCTGCCGATCACCTGGGGCGCGATATTCTCAGCCGCACGATTTACGGCGCCCGGGTTTCTTTGGTGGTTGCGTTCGTTGGCTCCGCCGTCAGCTTGCTGGTTGGCATTCTCTACGGCATGGTCTCTGGTTATATGGGAGGTCGTATCGACAGTATCATGATGCGCATTGTGGATTTCCTGTATGCATTTCCATTCCTGGTCGTGGTGATCTTGCTGCAAACGTATTTCAAAGCGATCGCGCGGCGAGGCGGTGAATCAGGCTTAGGCCTTGCATTCATCAACATGAACAAGGAGATGGGCGGTCTGTTATTCTTGTTTATCGCCATCGGTTTGATCAACTGGTTGGGTATGGCTCGAATTGCGCGTGGCCAGGTGCTCTCCTATAAGAAAATGGAATTCGTAGAGGCGGCCCGCGCTGTTGGCGCCAACGATACTCGTATCCTAATCAAACACTTGTTCCCGAACATTCTTGGGCCCTTGATCGTTGCCGAAACGCTGGCGATTCCGGGATATATCTTTTTAGAAGCTTTCTTGAGCTTTATCGGTCTTGGTGTTGACCCGCCTACGCCAAGCTGGGGAATTATGATCTCGGAAGCGGTTCCGGGATTACGCTCTTACCCGAACCAGATATTGATCCCGGCAGTTGCGCTTTCGCTTACTACATTAGCGTTCAACTTCCTCGGAGATGGATTGCGAGACGCATTTGATCCTCGCCAAAAACAATAGCCAATCATAGTTTTCCTGTTGAGTGCAGAAATATGAGTGGCGGGAAAAAGAAAAATGATATTGATACTGAAAACCCGCTGCGGGCGCAAAGAAAGAGGCGTCCGCAGTGATGTTATCAAGTGTAGGAGTGTTTGAAATGAAAACTTATTCTTCCTCCAGAAATTTAGCAACTCTCTTACTGTTACTGTTTGCATTGCTTCTCTCTGGATGCGGACCCGCACCAGAAAAAACTCGAAAGCCTTCGGTTGATTGGAGCCGAGGTTTCCCGTTAGGGAAAGATGTTTTGGGTACAGTGGGGATGGCCATAGACCAAGATAGTGAAGATGTCTATGCTGTTTTTCCTTTTTGGTCTTATTCAAAAAATGTTGAGTCTCATTTTGTAAATTCAGATTCCTCAGGGAAAGGAAAAACAGCAGTAGTTCAAAATATCCATACAATCTGGCCTTTTAGTCCGGATTCAGGAGGCTTTGGGCTTCGTTATGTTCAAATTGATCAGGACGCACAAATAAAATTTGATCGCGAAGTGATTCAAATGCCTGGACAGATACGCACACCCCGCCTGCTTACAGCCGACGACCAGCATTTGCACTTATTTTGGACTAATAGAGTAGAGAAGTCAAAAGAGTGGCAACTATTTTATGCGCTTTTAGACCGGCAAGGTATTATCCAAGGTCATGAATTACAACTTTCTACTGAGGTGTCAGGTGTATCAGAGTATGATGTGGCCTCAGATCTAAATGGGGGCGTTGTTGTTGTGTGGGAAGATGAAGGATCTGGCGACATGTTTTTTACACGCTTATCTTCGTCGGGGGGGAAGCAGGTTGAACCTGTGAAGGTTGTTTCACAGGGCATGATGCCTGGAGTACAAGTTGACCCTAAAGGAGATGTTCATCTTGTCTGGTTTGAAGAAAATGGGGATGTGATGTACC
This sequence comes from uncultured Anaerolineaceae bacterium, assembly GCA_964500655.1. Taxonomy (GTDB): domain Bacteria; phylum Chloroflexota; class Anaerolineae; order Anaerolineales; family Villigracilaceae; genus JAABUE01. The sequence goes on from CAZCPP010000202.1 coordinate 7,136, forward strand.
AGTCACTAACCCCGCTGCCCGCGGAACCTGAAGAAGGGATGATTATTGCTCATATCCCACTTGGAACGGGCCCTCGGTTATATGGCCCCGCGATAGGTATTACGGACCAATGGGTGTATGTTTTCTGGTCTATTTTAAGGCAGTCGGGTCTTGAAGCGGGCACAGCAAAGACTCAGTATGTTACTTTCCCTGCAGGCACCCCCAAGAAAGTATCTAATATTT
>CAZCPP010000203.1:0-7338 GCA_964500655.1 uncultured Anaerolineaceae bacterium
CATCCTCGAGGATACGCCGACACCACGTCCCAGACAAGTACATTCTAATAACGCATTGCGCTATAACGCATTGCGCTATACGCCCGAGGGCGGGGAAATCCGTCTAAGTGCGGAGCAAGCCGGGGGGAACATAATCGTGCACGTCCGAGATAATGGGCGCGGTATCCCTCCTGATATCCTACCGTTTATCTTCGAGCGCTCTTATCGTGGCGACGAGTCTCGTAGCGGGAGTGAATCCGGACTGGGGCTGGCAATCGCAAAGTCGATTGTGGAATTGCATGGGGGCCAGCTCATTGCTCAGAGTGGCGGAATCGATAAGGGCAGTGCGTTTTCCATTTTTGTTTGTTATTGAAGAGGGATTACACCAAGACCACTTCCACCATCTCGCCCGCGCTCAAACCCGTCGCGTCTGGCGGGATGCGCAGTAGCCCGTCCGCGGCGGCGAGGGTGAAAATCAGGTTGGATTTGCCGAAGATAGGTTCGGCGTTGTAGCGTTGACCCTCACCCCAGCCCTCTCCCTGAGAGGGAGAGGGGGATTCTAGGCGAACCGGCCACCAATCTTCGCGGCCTGATTGAGAGGGCAAGTTAACGGTCAGCTTGGCCTGAACGGTCGCTTTGGGGCGTGGAATTTGACCCAGCAGGTGTTCGATCAAAGGCACGACCAGCATATATCCATTCACCAGCGCGCTGATGGGATTGCCCGGAAGGCCTATCACAGCTTTGCCATCGCACACGCCCAGGATGGTCGGTTTGCCGGGGCGCGTGTTGATACCGTGCACCAGCACCCCCGGCTCGCCCAACGTCTCGATCACATCGGCGGTCATGTCGCGCGTGCTGGCCGACGACCCGGCCGTGATGACCACCACGTCACATTCGGTCAGCGCTTGGGTAGCGATTTTTTGCAGCACTTCGAATGCGTCCCCCACGATGCCATACAATACCGGCTCGCCGCCTGCCTTGGTCACCAGAGCGGCCAACGTGTGCGAGTTGATATCCCGGACTTGCCCCGGTCGCGGAGATTCTTCAGGCGGGATAACTTCGTCACCGGATGAGATCAGACCGATGCGTACTTTCTTGGCTACGCGCAAATGAGTGATGCCCAAAGCCAAAAACCCACCAATTTCGGCTGGACGAATCAAACTCCCTTTAGATTGCACCACCTGTCCCCGGGCCACGTCTTCGCCGATATCGATCACGTTTTCCCCTTCCCCAACGGATTTAAATATTTCAATTTCACTACTTTGAAGGGATGAATCCTCACCTACAGTTTGGGTATATTCCAGCATGACAACCGCATCGGCGCCTTCAGGCAACATCCCGCCAGTGTGAATGATCATGCACCCCCCCGGCTTCAGTATGGATGTAGGCGCATCACCCATTGGAACTTCTCCAATCAATCCGAGGTAGGCAGGCAGCGAATCGCTGGCACCGTAAGTATCCTTGGCTTTTACGGCAAATCCGTCTACGGTAGAACGGCGAAAGTCTGGTAGAGGATGAGGGGCAGCAATGTCCTCCGCAACCACACGGCCTAGGGAGGATGTTACTTCTATAATTTCAGTAGCAGGTTCGGGTTTGGGAAGATGCGAAAAGAGTTTTTCGCGAGCCTGCTCGGGTGGCAGGAGGGTCAAAAATTCGGGCATGGGTTAACGCAACCAAAATGCGAAGGTCAGCAAATATACGGTCAGGCCAAAGACGGCTAAGGCGTTAACCGTCAACAAGTTCCAAATAGGCTTGGCTCCCTTACTGATGTTCCTCAACCAGAAAATTTGCAGTAAGGCAAACGGTAGCGAAAGGAAAGCAGGCCAAATCAATTCCCATGCCAGACCAATTAATAGTGCACTTCCAAGCAATACATATGCTCCCAATACTAGACCATGATGCAGAGGGACAGCACGTTCCCAGCCAATGCTGCGCAGTAGTGTGGGGCGATCGTATTTTTCATCGATGGCAAAGGTGGGGAAGTTAAGTACAAGGAAATATGCCAATGCTAGTAAAGCAAGTGGAAACGAAACAATAGCAATAATTCGGTGGTAGCTGCCCTGCTGAATAATAAACCCTAACGCTGGTGCGACCACCGCAATGTGAACAGCCAGAGAAAACTCACCGAATCCCGCATCAACGAGACGTAATGGTGGTACTGCATAAGTCAGTACAATCAGCAAAGACAAACCTAAAAACAGCATTATCGCCGGTGAAATACCTTCCTGGCCAAGCAAAATTGCGATAACAGCAGCCACCCCAAGCGCCCCAAGCGACATCATCAAAGCTGATTTACGTAAAGCAACACGCTCAGGACGGTTCTGGTTATCCTCCGAGGGTTGTTCGACCGGTCGGAGAGCTTCCGCAAGTAGACTCATACTGAATTGGGCTAACAGGATGCCTCCCAAGCCCAACCAAAAAACAGCCAGGTTTTGAGAAATGCCAAGATAACGAGCAATGCCTGCCCCTAGCAAATAGGTTAGAGCGGCAAAAAGTATGTTCAGAGGTCGAGAAAAACGTAAAAGGAGAATTAATCGATGCATACAATACCTTTAGATTAGGGGACAAGTAGTTTTATTATCGGGATTTTTTGCAATACGAACACTATTGTAAATGAAATAAAAAAAACAGCAATTGCTGTTATTGGGATCATATACCATGAAGGCCCCATCCAACTATATAGGCGGAATCCAAAGGTTCCTTTACGAAGTAATTCAATAATGAATATATGAGTGAGATAAATTCCAAAGCTAGTGTTTGATATTATACGTATTATTTTACTGGCCTGGCCAAGATGTTGTCCAAGGTATTTCAATAAAAGAAAACCGCAAAGCGCTGCCATTACCGTTGGTGGGCTGAAGTAACTATATAGATAAAATTTAAGTGGGCTAGCGTCATCTGAAAACAAATTAGTACCAAAGAACGTAACTGCAATAGCAATGATTATGCCAAGTGCAGAAAGGATTTGTCCGCGACGAGATAAATTAACTTTCGCAAGTAGATAACCTATTATATAATAGCCAACATAACCGCTAACAACTGGAATGACCAATGCTGTTTCGAATCCAGATAGCCGTTCTACAAATTCAATCAGAGAGCTTGCAACAAACCAAATTATGGAGAAGTAGATTAGAACTTGAGAGGTTGCAGCTGAGACAAAAACTCTTATTATCGGCACCACCAAATAAATCCCAATCAAGACATACAAAAACCATAGATGGATTTCGGCATTATCAAGATAAATGGCCTTTAGAAATAAGGGTACACCATCTGCTAAACTTAATGAATTAATAACTTTTTTATCCAAGCCACGGAAAAAATAGAAGGCTGACCAAAACAATGCAGGAATTCCAACTTTTACAAAGCGCTTTTTGAAAAATACAGAAATTGGTTCACTTTTACTCAGCAAGAGGTATCCACTGACCATAATGAATAAAGGTACACACATGCGAGAGATCGAATCGTAAAGATTTGCCGCAACCCAGTTTGGAGACAGGGTCTCATCTTTATAAAAAATAACGAAGGATAGATGAATAAGAATAACTTGAAATATTGCAACTATTCGAATTAAATCGATCCAATTGTAATGAGAAGTCTGTATATTGGATTTAGTTTCAATATATATATTAGCCATAATAAAAAATATTAATCTAACAGTTTTCTAAAATCTCTTAAGTGAATTTGATTATGGAGATAAATCATCTTGATCATTTCAATCAATTGCACTTGGCCCAGATATGGATGGCGTCCTTCTATCGCAAGATCCTCTTGTGAAAGATCAGAAACCCAGTTTGCCATGTCCGCACGGACATCAGCGAATTGTTTTAAGAGTTCAGCCGGTGACAGATCCTTGGACTTTTCTTGTTGGCGGGCATTATAGCGATCAATTGAAAAATCATCTGAAGCGCCAAAACCTCCTTCACAAATGCTTTCAAATAGTTTGTGTAATCCACGTTCTGAAGTCACAAAATGCGCCAACACATCGCGAACTGTCCAGGTGCTTCCCTCTGTATAAACTTCGGTATCCCATTGTTTATCAGTAAAATTATTAAAGTAAGTTATTACTTTCTCTCCTTCCTTCTTCAAGCGATCTGCAAGCCAGGCTGATGTTGCGCCTGTCATAGTTTCTCCTTTTACAATAATGAATAACCGCCATCAACTACGATGGTCTGTCCGGTAATATACTCGTTTTTTAGAAAAAATTCGAGCGCAGAGGATATTTCTTCAGTCCTGGCCACTCGCTTTAACGGCAAGCGCTGAATCAACTTATCCCACTCTTCATCCGTTCCGTTTTCCGAGGGCAGCACAAATCCTGGCGAAATCGCATTAACACGTACAGAGGGCGCAAAAGAACGAGCCAAAATCTTTGTCAGGGATTCAAGGCCGGCTTTGCTGACGGTGTATGATGGGAATCCGCTCCAGGCTTTCCTCGCTCCAACATCAGATACGTTCACGATCAAGCCGCCTCGCTTCATTCTCAGGTAAGCCTGCTGGGCACAAAGGAACGGAGCTCTCAAATTCAGGTCAAGGGTCGAGTCCCACTCATCAACTGGAAGCGTTTGTGCATTTCCATATGGCATCACCGCTGCCGAGTTGACCAGTACAGCCAGTTGTGAAAGATGAGAATCTGACTCCGCCAGGATTTCATCGACTTGTGCAAAGAGATCGTTTATTTGATTAACTAGAGTCAAATCAACTTGCATGGAAAACGCTGGAACACCAGAATCCTTGATCTCCGCGACAGTATTAGCTGCCTGCTCAGCAGCGCGGTGGTAATGCACAAATACAGCAAAACCCTGAGATGCCAGAGTCAAAGAAAAAGCACGACCCAGGCGGTGCGCACCACCGGTCACAAGGGCAAGTGATAAATCAGTCATTAGCCTGTTTTACCACAAAAAACTGCCGCCAGCATCGGCGGCAGTTTTAAATCTGTTACTTGCGGAAGAAGTTCGATATGAAGAACCAGATATTAGCCGGGCGTTCCGCCAAACGGCGCATAAAATAAGGATACCACTGCGTACCAAAGGGAACGTACACACGTACCGGATACCCTTCTTTGGCAAGTTGATCCTGTAAATCCCGGCGGATGCCGTATAGCATCTGAAATTCGAGTGCTGCTTTGGGCAGGCCGACCTTTTCAGCATACTGCTTGGCGAAGGCGATTCGCTTCTCGTCATGCGTTGCAATAGCTGGAACAGGCGGGACTCGCCCATCATCACTGATCTTCGGAGACTTGACTGCCAGTGCGGCATCAATCAGGATCTTACTCAATAGATCAAAATTGGCATCTGAATCCGCCTTCTTTGAGTAGGCTTTATCGGGAGGTTCTCTGTAGGCGCCCTTAACCAATCGGAAGCGTACTCTACGTTCAAGAAGTTTGCGCGTATCATCTTCGGTGCGGAAGAGGTAGGATTGCACAACCAGCCCCAAAGTCCGAATATTGATTCCAGCATCAAGGGCCCCGTTCAGGAAATCAATGGTGGTGTCTGTATATGGTGTGTCTTCCATATCGATGCGCACATAGTTCCTGTACTCTTTTGCGCGATTGAGAATGCGGGTCAGGTTATCGTTACAGAGCGAATCGTCCAGACCCATACCTATCTGGGTCAACTTGATCGATACATTTGACTTAACCCCTGCTTTGTCGATTTCATCTAAAACTGCGAGAATGCCCTCGGTTGATTGTGTCGCCTCCTCAGCGGTGATTGTGTGTTCCCCAAGTTGATCTAACGTGGCTATAATACCTTTTTCATTGAGTTTTTGGATCGCTTGAATAGCATCCGGAATATTCTCTCCCGCCACAAAACGGGAAGCGATTCGCCAGGCAAGTTTCCAGCCAGTAAGCATGCGCTGAGCCCAGCCAGCTTTTGACAGGTAGATTAAGAATGAACGAAGCATTTTAGGAGACCATCCTTGTTGAAGATAGTGTAAAAATGTACAAATCTATTCTAGCACAACTAGTAGGGGGGATTGTGTTATACTCTCGGGGTGACTTATGTCACAACTTTCCAAGCCTGAAAAATAATTTGATTTGTTTTTTGCTGCCGATTTAGTTTGCACTATCCTAAGTATGAGTCGGCAATTATTTTGGTATAAATGAAAACTGCATCAATATTTGTGGAGGCCGCGTGAGGCGCCGAAATACGTCCATCCTCGTTCGAATCGTATCAATACTTTTTCTAACGGCTACCATCATTCTGGTTATTATCTCTCTAATCAATTTCAGCCGCCAACGAAACAATTACCCATCGGGAATGACCATAGGTGGCATTCCAGTTAGCGGATTATCTCCGCAAGAAGCATCTGAACGCGTGTTGCTTGTTTTTACTACTCCAGTCGAAGCCAGATACGGTGAAGATGTCATTCATATCGATCCAACACTCGTTGGCTTCAACCTGGATCTTGAATCAATGCTTGCTGCTCCGGATCTCTCTCGCACAGGCGGATCATTTTGGGGAGGATTTTGGAATTACCTGTGGAATCAAGAACCACCGGCTGCTAGTATCCCTCTGCGAGCCACCATTGTAGAAGAACGATTGCGCAGCTATCTTCAAGATGAAATCGCAACTCGATACGATATCCCACCTGAACCAGCGCAACCTATACCTGGGAGCACAGGTTTTACCCCAGGAAGTCCTGGTCAGATCTTAGATGTCGATCGTGCGGTGCTTTTGATTGAAGACGCATTACGCTCTCCCTATAATCGAACTGTGACATTAACAGTCTTGCGCAGCGCCCCCGCCCGACCAACTCGAGAAAACTTGAAAACATTGCTTATGCAAACCATCACAGTGGCAGGTTATGATGGTGTATTTGGTCTGTATTTGCTTGATTTGCAATCCGGGCAGGAAATACATTTTGCCATGGATCAGAGTACTGAAATCTCTACAGAACCCGATGTTGCCTTTACCGCATCTAGTACTGTCAAAATCCCAATCATGATCTCGTACTACATCAAAAACGGCCCAGCTGCATTAGATGAAAATACATCGGCACTTATCCTGGATATGATTCGCAAATCAGAGAATCCTCCTGCGGATGCCCTGATGGAACGTTTAAACTCCTTTAGCGGCCCTTTGATCGTAACTGAAGATTTACAGACAATTGGTCTTGAAAACACATTTATAGCCGGATTTTTCTGCGATCCATTCAATCCATGCCCACTATTGCAGCGTTTCAGCACGCCCGCCAATCAGCGTCGGGACGTGTTTACAGATCCCGATCTATATAATCAAACCACCACATCAGATATGGGTATGCTGCTTGCTGATATCTATCAATGCGCGACTACCGATGGAGGTGCTTTAGTAGCTGCTTTCCCGGGGCAAATCACACAAGATGTTTGTCAGCATATGATCG
>CAZCPP010000204.1:0-7330 GCA_964500655.1 uncultured Anaerolineaceae bacterium
CATGAGTTTACTCTATGACTGGTCTTTTCTCACTCTAAATGTACGGTAGAAAATTCTATTATTACACTTCCACATTCCAGTGTGCATACTTGGGGTTCTTGGCGCGCACAACATCAATGAAAAGCTCTCTCAGCTTTTCTGCAACAGGTCCCATTTTGCCGTTGCCAACCGGTCGATGATCAACTTTTGTGATGACAACAATTTGTGCAGCAGAGCCAGTCAAAAACAACTCATCACAGATGAACAGCTCAGTACGATCAATTGAGCGTTCCACTATTGGTAGTCCAAGCTCGTTCTTTGCCAGTTCCATTGCGGTCTTGCGTGTGATGCCCTCCAGAATATTGTCTGTAACGGGCGGGGTGATTAGCTCGCCGTCGCGCACCATTAGGATGTTCATGGCGCTACCTTCTGAGATATGACCATTCTGGTTGAGTACCAACGCTTCGTCAAACCCAGAGAGCGCGGCATCTGTCTTGATCAGTGCTGAATTGGCATACGCGCCGCTAACTTTGCCACGCGCAGGGATCATATTATCGTCAATTCGACGCCACGAAGACACCGTCACATGTGCACTAGTATCATTTTTGACGTACTGCTTAAATGGCAGGGAGAAGATCGATATCTCATCTTTCAAATCATGCAGACGCACACCGATACCCAGGTCGGCTTTGTATATCAATGGCCGCACATAAATGTCGGTTTGCCAGCCCTCTGTGCGGATCAGGTCCAATGTCAACTTGATCAGGCTTTCCTCGTCATAAGGGATTTGCATATTCATCATGCGACCTGAGTTTAATAATCGACGGTAGTGGCCATAAGGACGAAAGATGAAAACCTTTTTTTTCTTATCGTTCCAGTACCCGCGGATGCCCCCAAAAACTGCTGTGCCATAATTCATAGCGTGCGTAGCTACGCTAACTTTCGCCTCCTCAAAAGGGACGACTTTCCCTTCGAAAAACACGTGTTTCGGCAAATCCATGAAACACACCTCCTGTATCCAGAATGAGATAGGGGACTACTATTTGTGAAGATTATAACCGATGGATTTTTGCATTTTCTTTACCCCTCAGCCTGCTTCTGTTTAATTTTCCGCGTGCCTGGAGTCGAAAAACTTCATCCCCTGAAAAAATACCACCTAATGTCTCTGTTTCCAATTCTATGACCTTGCTGTTTGCAAAGAAAGCAAAATCGAAATTGGTAGGGTCACCTGCTTTTTTGCCGGGGATCGGCATCAAGCGAGCTGTCAGGGGTTTATCCAGCCGTAATGCCAGCGCGGATAGATCCAACAACAACGCAGCGATTTGGTCTGCGCTGACGTCGCCGGGTAGTGGAACCGTATCTAAACCTGTGCCACACACAGCGGAGTAGAGCAGTAAATCTTTTATGGTCAATGTGCCTTCGGCAGCGCGCTTAGCCAATACCGAATCCTCCAGTATGGGTTGCATGAATCCGCTGAAGCCAGTATGTGGGAAATCGGCACGGTCGACAGCTTCGGTTAGCAAAGATGCGGCTGCTAACGAGCCGTGCAGTCCGATCTTTGGGATTCCCATTGCTTCGACCGCTCCGCCCAATGACTGTTCATCAGTTGGGAAGGGGGCTAGAGAAAAGTCAATTCCGCCGAAATCAGTCTTGAATTGACGCGAGAGTTTTTGGGCTACGGATGCCAGAGTCTTGCCATGTTTCTCCAGTGCACTGATTAATGCCTTCCGTCCATCATCTAAGGTTTTGCTACTGCTAAAGGCCTCCACAGCCAAGTCGGCGGCTTCGGTGGCGATGGCAAAGGCGGGATTGTCGCCCTGATGATAAGCGGATGGGAAGAAGGGCGCGCCAGGCGGGACGTTGGCTAGTGCGGCGAAAAACAGATTACCGAAGCCGTTCGAGTCGAGCGGCGCACAGCGCACGATGATTTCGGCGCAAGCCCGCAGAGCGGTGGGGTGGATACCGGTTTTATCGGCTATCACACCGCTGAAGAATACGTTTTCGGTGGCGGCGATGGCATCCGGGATGACGGTATAGCTTTTAGGAAAATCGGGTAAAGCCGGGCCGAGTGAGACGTAGGCGATGCCCAGCTCTTGAGTGATACGCTCGATATCCTGCGCCAGTTGGATGGTCCCTTTGCCGTTGTTGTTCAACAGGGTTGGGAATGGGATGGTTGCTAGCCGCGTGGTCTGGACTTCGTAGCCTGCGACCTCGGTAGCGGATTTTGCCTCGGCCAGGAACTCACCGGCTACTTGGAATTTGCTTTCATCCAGCGGCCAGCCGGGGTTGAAGAAGTAAGTGATAGAGCGGATTTTCATAATTTTCTTTGCCTAAGCACTTCAAATACCAATACAGCCCCTGCAATGCTTGCATTCAGCGAATCTGCCTCTCCTGGCATGGGAATACTCACGGTCGTGTTTGCTAACGTGCGCGCCGGTCCACTGGCCCCTTGCGCTTCCCCTCCTATGATCAAGACCAACGGATTTTGGAAATCAATTTCCCAGCAAGGACTACCATCCGTGTCTGCCAAAAACACGTGCAAATTGGCCGATTTACATACCTGCTTGATTTCGCGCCAGTCCATTATGTGTATCGGGAGTCGGAAATGCGCACCCATCCCTGCACGGATGACTTTTGGTGCGAAAGCATCAGTCGTTTCAGGCGGGAGCAGTACGGCTTGCACGCCAACCGCTGCTGCAGTCCGGAGGAGTGAACCCAGATTACCAGGATCACGAATTTGATCGAGAATCAAAAGGAATGTGCGAGAGTCGGGAATCGGCAGCGGTGAATTGTTCAGGACAGCAAGAATCCCCTGGCTGGTTTCGGTCTCGCTGATGGATTGGAGCAGATTGGGTGTAACTTCTTCAACTTCAAAATCTGCGACCTTCAGCTTATCAACAAGTATTTGACCGCGCTCGCTCAGGCTGTCCGAAAAGAGCACAAAACGAAAAGGCCAGTTTGCAGCCAGGGCTTCTTCCACCAGCCGCACGCCCTCGGCCAGGAATGCATTTTCCCTGCGGCGCTCTCTTGGGCGCCCTCCCAAGGCGAGGGTGAGTTTGAGTTTTGGATTTTGCGCTGAAGTGATCATGCCTTGATAAATTCGTCCGCTGTAGACTGATCGAATAAAACCAGTTTAATTGTGCTTAACCCTGATGCTGAATATTCTGAAAAATAAGTCTGAATGGATTCGATGATTATCTTTGCAGCATGTTCTTTGGGAAATCCGAAGATGCCAGTTGAGATGGCAGGCAGGGCGATGGAATTCAATCCTAATTCATCCGCCACGCGCAGGGACCCAATTACTGCTACCGATAATTTATTTTCCTCGTCACCCGAACCCCAGACAGGGCCTACAGCATGGATCACGTATTTCGCAGGCAGCAGCCCACCCGAGGTCCAGGCAGGATACGCATGAGATACTGTCCCATAATTACGAACCCACTCATCTGATTCCTTTTGTATATCAAGCCCCCCTTGCTTTGAAATCGCCCAAGCCAATCCACCGCCATGTTTCAAATGTTCATTGGCAGCATTGACAATAGCATCGACATCTTCAGTAGTGATATCACCTCGTATAATTTGAAGAGTTCGACCTTTTGGGAGAGTGCATTCCTTCAGAACAACATTCATATTGATATTTTACCCCCTTAAATTATTGTAGGGGCAGATCTAAGATCTACCCCTACATGGGATCAAAAAATGCTATTTCATGGCCTGTGCCACTACCGCAGCAAATGCGTGCGGGTCGCGGATGGCAAGGTCAGCTAGCATCTTGCGATTGATCTCAATATTGGACTTTTTCATACCATGTATTAGTCGGCTGTAAGTTGTGTCATTCATACGGGCAGCCGCGTTGATGCGCGCAATCCACAGTTTTCGTAAGTCTCGCTTGCGGATGCGTCGGTCGCGGTACGAATACCACAAACTCTTGAGCATGGCCTCATTAGCACGCTTGAATAACAGGTGCTTCGAGCCTTTCTGCCCTTTGGTAAACTTTAATACCTTTTTATGACGACGGTGCCTATTCGGGCCACCTTTTACACGAGCCATTTGTTACCTCCTGCAAACCTCTGGGCGTCGACGGGCTAGTGACCACGCCAGTTGCATACACCCAAAAGTTGCAATTATAGAATTTAATTACCGGAATATTCTATTCCTGGTTTATTCTTCCATGTTGGGCGCTAGGCGCTTGATGCGTTTGATCAGACCACGGCCTTGTACTTCCTGCATCTTACTCAATTGTGCCTTAGCCCGTTTAGATCGCCGACGACGCAGATGGCTCTTGCCACCTTTGGTTCGTACTAGCTTGCCAGACCCTGTCAGCCGGAAACGTTTGGATGTAGCTTTATGGGTCTTCAGTTTATATTTACCTTTTTTAGCTTTGCGAGGCACAGCAACTTACTCCTTTCACAAAAAAATACCGCGGGCAACAACTTTCTCCCGCGGATAATATACTTCCTTGGGGACTTACTTTTTCGATTCTGGCACAGCTTTGGCTTGCTTCTTGTCTTCGGACTGCTTTCCTTTTTCTTTCTTTTTCCCTTCGATTTTGGCGGGAGCCAGGATCACCAGCATCGTGCGCCCTTCCATTTGCGGGGCTTGTTCTATCGTGCTAACATCTGATAGTTCTTGCGTAATTTCTTTCAGATCTTCGAGGGCGATCTCAGGGTAATCCATTTCACGGCCACGGAAGCGAATGGTTACTTTGACTTTCATTCCGCTTTCGAGCCAGCGGCGGGCATCTCTTACTTTGAAAGAGCGGTGATGCTCATTTGTTTTTGGCCGCAGGCGGATTTCCTTCATCTCGATCTTAGTCTGAGCTTTTCTTGCCTCACGATCCTTTTTGGCTCGCTCGTAGACGAACTTCCCAAAATCCATCACACGGCAGACAGGCGGTTTAGCGTTGGGCGAAACCTCAACTAGGTCGAGGTCGGCATCGCGGGCAATCTCCAAGGCCTTTTGGGTTGATACCACACCGACGTTTTTCCCGTCGGGACCAATCAAGCGGACTTCCGCACTTCGGATTCCATTGTTTACTCGAAAATCGTTGGCGCTGATATGTTTCTCCTTCTTTCAAGCACCGCTTGTTTAGACGGCACATGAACAGACGGCCAGCCTATGGCTGGCTGTTTCGCGGGCTGATAATACCATGAACGTAGGGGAATCGTCAACAATTAGTACGTTTTTAACCGGAAAATGATTGTTTTTATTATCTATTTTTCAACAGAATCTATCATCTCCAAAAAGACTGTATTATATAGTGCGTCATGCTCATCTTGATTACAGAATTGAATAACCAAAATAGTCCACAATCCATCAGCAGCCATAGCAATATCTACAGGACGGCCATAGGATGAGGATGAGAAAAGTGTCCATGTTAAGCCATTCACCTCCCGCTGACCAGCATTCATTAGCGGGCTGTCAAGCCCCCGATAACCGTATGCTGATAAGGAGAACCATTCTTTGATATCGCTTGAACTAGCGGGTATCTGAAGGATCCCAACCTCAGTGATATCAAAAGGAGAGTTACCCCGGTAGTAAAAACCTCCCCCAAGTGAAAGCCAGTCTTTCGGAACATCAACACTGATACCAAAAGCTTGCTTGGTTTCCAAAGCAAGAGCTGGCTCTCCCGTGTAAGGAACCACAAATTCTATGGATTCAATGTCATTCAGACAGGAGTCGTCTGGTTCAGTAGATGGGTCGTCTATAAACTGGAGTGCAAGGGACATCGCACATCCCGATGAGTCGCTGGCTGTGGGAGTATGCCCATGCTTTGAAAACTCGAAATAGTAGTTCTGGCTCAATTGGCTTGTGATTTGTTTTGCATACTTGGGAGGAGTAGTTGGGTCGTATGCGCCTGCGATGATCAAGGATGGGATATCGCTGATGATTGAATCGTTTTCCCCGATTACTGGTCCTGTCGCACCCCAAGTCGTGCAAGTCTTAAAAATGTTCGCTGCATCTCCATAGAATGGTAGCCAAGCGAAATCCTTAATGATTTGACGACTTGGATCACCCTGTAGCTTTTCAGGTGTAGTCGACAGGATTTGCTCATGACATGCCATGGAGATAAACAATCCAGGGCTAATGCTTTCGAACGCGAACGGCAGTCCAGATTGTTGGATAACCAATGTAGAAAAATCGCCCTCCTTAAAACGGTAAATGGATTGGGGAGCTGTGGATATGAATCCTGTATTCTTAATTGATCCCAATATTATGTTCATTACTGTTGTGCCAGTTACCGTTTCAGTAATTGTTCCAGATGGAAAACCGGAACTTGTCACAATAACAGGATTAGTATCTAATCGCTTGACAAGCTCCCAAAATTCAGTTTCCAAGTCAGGATAAGCTGCGTTGCATATTGGATCGTTCGCGCAGTCAGTGAATAAGGTGCTAAGTCCAGATTCAATCGCATCGGGGTATCCACTGAAGAGACTGGTATCGACGGGTACGACTGAATCCATAATAGCACTGCGTACGATGTCTGGATATTCACGCATAATAACCTGTGCCAAGCGTGTACCGTAGGAGGCGCCGTACAAGTTTGCTTCTGAATAATCAAGCAGCTCGAGAATGTCTCTGGCGTCTGCGGCGCTTTCAAGCGTTGTATAGGCGTTTAGATTAATTCCCTCAGCACTCAGTAAGCCTTGACAGGATACAAAGGAATTCGAATAAACTAATTCGCGCGTCGATATATCTATCAGCCCATGGATATCCTGAGAATATGTCTTCTTGAGTTCCTCGCATTGGAGGGATGGATTTGAAAAACCTGTTCCACGCTGGTCGAAAACAATGAAATCACGGTCCGATAAGAATGGCTCTACCAATAAAAAGTACGCGACACCACTCACAGCTATTGCTTCTGCTCCGGGACCACCTTGCAGGAAAATAATCGGATCAGGCTCAGGATTGTCACTATAGCTCTCATAAACGGCAACAGCCAGACGGATTGTACGAGACGGATCACCAGTGCGATCCTCGGGGACGGTCACATATCCACATCTGACATTTCCACCTGAGAGATCGAAATTGGAACAGGGATTTTTCTCGAAAATTGCTGTGTATTCAATCGTTGGTTTTGGAGTGGGAAGAATTAAGGAGTCAGGTGTGGAGGTGGGTGTGGGGGTTGGGCCAAAGGGTGTGACCGTGACTAACTGTGCAGATTGTGGTGAGCTATTATCTCTACCAAAACTAAAAGATTGCAGTTGATCCAGCTGGCCGGTTAGAAGAAGAATTGCTATCCCCAAGCCACAAAGGATCAAGGTTGAGGCAAAGACTGATAATAAGACGATGGCTTTGTGGCTCTCTGGTAGTTAGCAAGGTCGCCCCCATATCTGGGGGGTAGTACAAT
>CAZCPP010000205.1:0-7310 GCA_964500655.1 uncultured Anaerolineaceae bacterium
TGCAGTATGACACATTTCTCTGTTTTGACAAGATTTATCTTAACTATGCACTAGAGATTCGGAACGTTTGTTTTTTAATTGCTTATGTTTAAGGTCTAAAGTCTGATAGCTAGGACACAGCTTTCCCACAAGAAGGGCAGAATCGGTCTGAGATCAAGATAGGCTTGCCACATTTCGGGCAGAATCCGGCTGATTTATCTTTACGTGTTTTTCGGCGGGCGGCGATCATAGATTCAAGCTCATCATCGTCCAGCACGGTAGTAGATGCGTCAGCACGGCGGGAAGCGACAGCGGCTTCCATTCGGCCTTCGGCGTCAGGCCCTGTTTTCTCTGGTTGAAAGGCGTCCAGTTTGCGTAACAACTCGGCGCCTTTTGCCAGCAATTCAACACGTTGCCTGGGATAATCTTCTATCGGGATCTTGCCCAGCGCGTTGTCGAAATCGAGTTCCTGCAATGTGTTGACGGCACGGTCATACTCTGCCATCAAGGTCGAATATTCGTGGTCTTCCTGAGAAGCACGGCGACCACGACGTTGGATAAACGGTTGACCAACGTACATCCCCACCAGGGTGACAACCGCCAGTGTAAAAAAGATTGCTGCAGTGTCCATCAAGCCCTCATTCTCCTGTGGAGTTACTATCTGCTAATAGTGGCTCGATCGAAGCCTTAATTTCACTTACCGAAGTAAAAGGACCGATCTTGATCGATCGCATGATACCGTTACGGTCGATAAAATAGGTTTCCGGCACGCCCAGGTTGCGGTTGAAAATAGCTGAAATGCGCGATCCAAGGTCGGGACCATTGGGATAGGTAATATTAAAGCGTTTCAAATAGATAATTGAGTTATCGGGTGTATCTGTCCAGGCAATACCAAGGAAGACCACCTGGTCGCTTTCCTCATAAAACCGCCAGGCTTCTTCGAGTTCGGCAGCTTCCTGTTCGCAAGGTTTGCACCATGATACCCAAAAGTTGAGCACCACCACTTTACCCTGTAAGTCTGCTAAATGGACTTCCGAGGCGCCTTGGTAGGAATACCCTTCGAACATAGTCAGTGGAAAATCAGGCACTTCTGAACCAATTGTGATGATTGGGTTTTGCGCTTTCTTGAGGCTCAATCCTACCAGTACAAGTAGTGCCATCAGTGCAACCCAGATAATAATTTGCGTTGACAAGCGAACGCCGCGCTTTGGCGCGGACGTTGGTTTAGATGTTTCTTCGGTCATTAGATTCTCCAACTACCGTAGGGGTTAACCCCGACAGAATTACTTTCTCTTTTTCAATTCTTCTTCCATGCGTGCGACGTATTCATTATTTGGCATGGCCGCCTCATCCTTTTCATCAAAGTCTGCTTCCGCCTCGGATGGTTGGCTCCAGGCTCGTAACGCACGGAAGAGCACAAATACTCCCGCAACGATAATGATCGGCGGTACTACATAGATCAACCAATTGAAACCGGTGCGCGGCGGCTCAGAGAGCACGCGGGCACCATAATAATCGACGAAATGTTGTTTGATCTCAGCTTCGCTTTTGCCTTCTGCCAGCATCCCCCGAATCTCTTCGCGCCACTCTTTGCACGCATCGGTGGGACAAACATCCAGCGGCGTGTTTTCACATACTGGGCAGAAGAGATCTTTGGCGATGGCATTGACCTCGTCATCGGTGGGAGTAGAATCCTGTGCGAAAACGGTAGCAGTTAGCAGCCCCGAAAGAACGAGTATGAGGGTCGTGATCCAAATTAGTCGTTTCATGTCCGCTCCTGATTAATCCGCAGCGCTGGTTTGAGTGACTCGCTTACTGGCGGCACGTACAGGTTTCAGGCTGGGGTCTTTATCTGGCCAGGCGGCGAAGAACATACCAGCGATAAAGAGCATGCTACCTGCCCACAACCAGTTTACCAGTGGGTTGTGATAAATCTTGAAGGTTGCGCCCATTGCGGAGACAGGTTGCCAATCGACCAGCAAAATGTACAAGTCATCTTGCAATGTACTCCGTTGACCGGGGATGGTCATGGTTTGTTGTGAATCAAAGTAAAAGTCAATGCGCGGATAAAGTTGTCCGATATGTTCGCCGTCTTTGGAAACATCCACTACTGCGCGTGTGTACTGTACGCCGGCATCCTGATCGGGCCAGGTGGCTACATCTTTATACTCAATCGAGTAGCCAGCCAATTGTAGTGATTGACCTTTTGAAATAGTACCTTGTGTTTCTGTCTGGAAGAGTTCGATCCCCAAGATACCGATGGCCATCAACATCATACTGATGTGAATGATGTAACCACCATAGCGACGGCGGTTACGGCCGGCCAGGCGTACTAGGGCTGCGAAAAAATTTTCCTTTTGGGCGCGCTGACGAGCGCGGGCGCTACGGAAGGCATCGTACAGGGTCACGGAAATCACAAACGCAACCAGGAAGAAACCGATCAAAGCTACCCAGTGTGTATAGCCTGCCACGTAGGCCAGCACGGGAACGAACAGTGCCGGAATGGTGGGTTTCCAGATCGCTCGTCCTAGTGTGAGCGCGGTGGATTTGCCCCAGGCAGAAAGCGGCGCAATGCCCATCAATGCCATCATGGCGCCAAAAATAGGCGTGTTGGCACGTTCATAGAAAGGCGGGCCGACGGTTACTTTTTGACCGGTAAACAATTCTGAGATCAAGGGGAAGATCACGCCCCAGAAGCAAACCACCAGCACGCTTAAAAAGAGCAAATTGTTAAGTAGAAAAAGGGCTTCACGCGAGATCATGGATTTCATCTCAGTTTCAGATTTCAACTCCGGCCAACGCCAGATTAAAAGCGCTATGGATGTAATAAAAGTGATACCAATAAATCCGAAGAACATCGGACCAATGGCGCTCTGGGCAAAGGAATGTACCGATGAAAGCACACCGGAGCGGGTCAGGAAAGTGCCAAAAATAACCAGTGAATAGGTCAGCATGATCAGAATCATGTTCCAGTGTTTGAGCATGCCTTTATGCTCCTGGATCATAACGGAGTGCAAAAAGGCCGTGCCGGTCAGCCAGGGCATGAAGGCCGCGATCTCGACCGGGTCCCAAGCCCAGTAGCCGCCCCAACCGAGTACATCGTAAGCCCAGCGTCCACCCAATACCAGGCCAAGTGATAGAAATAACCAAGCCCACAACGACCAGCGGCGGGTGAGACGCGTCCAACGATCATCGGTGCGGCCGGTTACCAAAGCTGCGATGGCGAAAGCGAAGGGAATAACATATGCCACAAAACCCAGGTATAGTGTCGGTGGATGAATAATCATCCCAGGGTGGCGAAGCAAGGGATTGAGCCCCTGCCCATCTTGAGGGGCAAATGCTACACCACCTATCGGTTTGAAGGTAAAGGCCTCAACACCTTCGATAGTCTGGTAAAAGCGGGCAAATGGGTTTTCGAAGAAGATATTCATCGAAAGGAAGAAGGCCAGTGTCATCGATGAAACCACAATTACCCAGGGCAGGAATTCACGATCACGATCCCACTTGCGTAATGTGACTGCAGAGGTGAAAGCCGAAAGCAGCCAGGCCCAAAAGAGCAAGGAGCCTGATTGTCCACCCCACCAGGCCGTAACCTTCAAATATGTAGGCATAGAACGGCTGGTTACTTCATACACGAATGAAACATTAAAATTGCTTGTGATTAGCAAATAGAGCAACACACCTGCTGCAACACTCAAGAGTGGAAATGTGATCAATTGGGCGCGCCGGGCGCTTTCCACCATGTGCGCAGATAATTTTCTTTCACCAATAATGGCAACAACGGCGCTATACAGCACCAATACAAACGTTACGACTAAGACAGCATAACCAAAATCTGCTAGCATTTTTCTCCTGAAACGAACAAAGCCTGACAGGGATTTGTACCCTATCAGGCCTTTGACTATTTAGCCTTCACTCTGCTCGGGGACAGCTTCTTCGTATTTGGTCGGACATTTGAGCAACAGCTCATCCGCGTAAAAAATGCCGTCTTCTCCAATGTGACCAGTCATGATGGCTTGTGCCTCATCACGTAACAGGTCTGGTTTGGGCTCGTCTACTTGAATGACTTTCATTCGGTTGCGGGTAGGGTCTGTAACGGCTTGATGTAGTACAAATGCCAATCCACCCTGGGCTTCGATATCAGCATTGTCTCCGGGAACGTGCGCAACTTCAAATTCTAAAGTCAAGGTTTGCGGATCGTACTGGATCGAATCGCCAATTACGGCGCCAGAAACCCGCACGCTTTTTCCAATTGCTGCTGGGTCATCAGCCTTGAGTTCGTCAATTGTCATAAAATATTCTGCGCTGGCCTGTGTGGACGATGCGATCAGGAAAACAACTGCCGCCAGGATGAACAGGCCGCCCAAGATAAATTTCGTTCTCTGCATTAGGAAACCTCCAAAATAAGTAACAATATACAAAATACTTGTGTGCTTTCTCATTTTACATATGTAGATTAATGCAGGCTGAGAAGGAGCAGGATAGATGTCACGCAAATCCCCCGAAATTGTCCTATTTTACGGTTGATATTTTCTCTAAAAGTCATTTATTCTGATATGTAGGAACAATACCATCCCCCCTGTGGTCCCCCCTTCCAAATCGTGGAAAGGGGGACGGAGTTAATGTGGGTGGAGTGAGCGGCTTGCCGCTCACTCCACCCATTAGGAATCGTTCCTCCCCTGCCAAACACTTATGATAAATTGGATCATGGATCTGGCGAGGGGAGAAAGAGCATCAATTCTAAAACCTAACTTACCTATGGAAATGCTAGAGTCGAGATGCTTTTGATGTTCAATAATTTCTAATCTAGTGAAATCAACCCCGTTCGAATGGCAAACTTGACTAATTCTGTGCGCGAGTGCATATTAAGTTTTCCCATGATGCGTTCGCGATGGCGGGCGATGGTTTTCGGGCTGAGTTCAAGCTGCTCGCCAATATCATTGTTATTAAGCCCTTCTGCGACCAACTCCAAAACCTGGCGTTCGCGTTCACTAAGAATATCTAAGTCAACAGCATACTTGCTTTGCCCCGAAGCATCTTCAGGTGCTGGCGGACCAACACTTTTTACCAGGCGTTGATAATCTTCTAATAGCCAACGTGCCAGTGCTGGCTGTAAATAGATATGCCCTTCTGCGACTGTCTTGATGGCGGAGACCAGTTCGTCAGCGGCGGCTTGTTTGGTGATGTAGCCCGAAGCGCCCGCCTCGAGCATTTTCATGAAATATTGTTTATCAGAATGAACCGTCAGAACGAGCACCTGGCATTTAGGATATATTTTCTTCAGTTTTTGAGTGGCTTCAATGCCATCCATATCCGGCATAGTGATGTCCATCAGCACAATGTCTGGTTGCGTATCCTTTACCAGATTTAACGCCTCCCTCCCGTTATCCGCTTCCGCAACCACCTCCAAACCGGGTTGTGTCTCCAGAAAAGAGCGAAGTCCGGTGCGTATCACGTCATGATCGTCAACCAGCATAAGCTTGATGGTTTTCATGGCTATTCTCCTTGTTCCATTGGGATGACAACTTCAACGGTAGTCCCGCGCCCGGGTGCGGAATGCAGGCTCAATTGTCCACTGATCGAATCGACCCGTTCGCGCATACCCTCCAACCCCCAGCCCCGCGGCGGACGCAACGGTTCGGTCGGATCGAAGCCTTTACCCTCATCCAATATTCCCAAAGTGATCGACTCTGGATCGTAATTCAATCGCACTGTGGCACCCTCGGTTTCAGCATGGCGGACGACGTTGTTGAGCGCCTCTTGCGCCACACGGTATAAGACGGTTTCGATCAACGGATCGGGTCGTATTTGTGATCCGGTCACCTCAAGTGTAACCTGCACGCCCTTTGGTGAATAATCGCTATCCAGTAAATATTGTAGCGCCGGTACCAACCCCAAATCATCTAACTGAGCGGGCCTGAGATCGTGAACCAGGTTGAAGAGCCCATCAGACATCTGGCGGCTCAAGTCTTGTAGCACTTTGACCGTGTTTTTTATCTTTGTTTTCCCACTGACAAGTTCGCGTAGCGTTGCCAGTTCCAACGTGAAAGCAGAAAGAATTTGCGAAGTTTCGTCGTGTAGTTCCCGCGCGATGCGCGCTCGTTCATCTTCCTGCGCCTGGACGGTATGCCGCAATAATTCCCGACGCAGCTCTTCCTGTTGTTCCAATGCCTCCAGGCGAGCTTGCTGTGCAGCGAATAATTGTGTTCTGCGTTCACCTTCCATGAAATGGGTGGCTCGCAACAGTCCGAATGTGATTGTGATGGCCATCACTGTACGAATTAATTGAATTGGGAATCCTGTTAATGCAATAAAGGACTCTTCGTTCAAATAGCGAGCCGGAAACATGTCAATCGGATGCACGAACAGTTGGGTTAGGGCGTAAATAGCAAATCCCCAAGCGGCAATTAATAGGCTGGTGCTCAGGTGTGTGCGATTACCTTGGTGCACCTCACGCGCCTGGGCGCGCAATGCCATGGCAGCTAGAATAGCAGCCGGGACTGCCAGCAAGTAGCGCCCAAGCTCATCTATCAAATGGGTCAATGGGATAGTGGCTTTGAGGTAAGCACTGATCATGTTAGCAATGATGAAAAGTGCATAGAGACCAATAGCGCCGAAACGAATAATTCGCTTGCCAGGGGTGTCTGTAGATACCAGCAGGAGCATCTGAATACCATACAGGAATAACGAGATAAATGATGCATACAAGAAACCCAGGCGTAGCCAGGGCAACCAATCCGGTAAGGGAGTGCCAAAGAACTCGGCCTGCATGAGATAGGATTCCAGCCATTCGTGGGTGCCATGGATCAAACCAAAGGCGGCTAAAGGACGCAGCACGTGCGCACTCGCCAGAGCAGGCGCACGCCCGGATTCGAGCGCCATGGTGATGCCCATCCCGAAGAAGGCCAACCCGTAAATGAAGAAAACCAGGAAAGTCAATTGGTCCATAATATTTATTGTACCTGTACTTATTCATTGTACATGTTCTGTATTGACTTTACTCGTTTGGGTTATCATAACCAATGGGTGATAGATGTCACCATTAGGCAACCTTACAAAATTGTAGGGTAATAACCGATGAGTACACTACCATTGTGACGTTTGTCACATCACTTTTGGCCCAATTTAACTTGATTTTAATGTTGTTTGGGCTTATATTGGTGTAAACCACCCAATCCTGGTGAGTTGCATTTCATTTCCTGTTACGGAGGTGCATGAGGTCAGACAATAAGAATATTGATGAGAATCACCCAATCTAATGTAAGGAGAATGTTACCTATCTGGACTTTGCCCTTTTTAGGGATTGATGGGATGGCATGAACCACCTGTGG
>CAZCPP010000206.1:0-7279 GCA_964500655.1 uncultured Anaerolineaceae bacterium
TTTGTTGCTCAACGCTTCTGTTTTGCCTGAGTTACTGCAGTAGAGTCTCATGTGCTATACTTTTAAATATAAATACATTCTAATTTACCTGGGGTAACGATGAAAGATATAAGTTTGCTAATCGTTGATGATCATCCGCTTTTCCGACAGGGCGTTGCAGAAGCGCTGGCGTTGGAAGAGGGATTTCGCGTGATAGGGCAGGCTGCAGATGGAAAGCATGCATTGGAACTGATCCGCGATTTGGAACCAGATGTAGCAGTTCTGGATATAAATTTACCTGAAATGAATGGGCAACAGATTACCCATCAGGTAACTCAGGAAAAGTTGCGTACACGAATTCTTCTGTTAACAGGATACGATGATATCGAGCAAGCTATCCATGCAGCTCATGCAGGTGCAGCTGCATATTGTGCCAAGGATATCCAGCCCCGAAATTTGGTTAGTGCGATTCGCGAAATTGCGAACGGGAAATTTGTAATCGGTGACAAAGTGTTCTCCCGCCGTGAATTAGATGATTGGTTGGCGAGTCAGATGGAAGGAGCGCGGCGTTCATACAGTGAACCTGGTAGCCCTTTCCACCCGCTTTCAGATCGGGAGATGGAAGTTTTGTCATGCGTTGTACGTGGCATGAGCAACAAGGAAATTGCTGGGTTGTTGGGCATCAGCCATCAGACGGTAAAGAATCACGTGACATCCATTTTGCGAAAATTTGGTGTAGAAGATCGCACACAGGCTGTTGTCTACGCTTTGAAACGTGGTTGGGTGAAATTACAGGATGCTGATTTAGATAAGCCTCAGGAGTGATATCGGTATGACTTCAGAAATTGAGGGTACCCAGGAACAAAAACAAGATTCAGTACTTGATGTCCAGGCCGAGTTGGAAGAAACCCAACGCGCCTTGCGTGAAACCACGCTTATGATCGAACAAAGCCAGGGAGAAATTACCAAGTTATCACAGCGAAACGCTGCCATCACCTCACATTTGCAACAAGTACAAAACCAAATCGGCGAAATGCCTGTAGAAGAAATTTGCATGGCATATGATTCTGCCCTGGATGCGCAGCAACGGTTATTTGTGATGCGAGGGCAACTAGAAAAGTTACAGAATGATCAAGCTCATCTCGAACGCTATCAGATTGCACTTGAAAATATTGGAAATGGGGCAAATGGAGTATCTTCTTCTGCACAAGGTTCCGGTGTTGGCAAAGGCTCAATGGCTAGTGTGGAAATGCTGGTAAATGCACAGGAAGCGGAAAGACAGCGCCTTTCTCGCCAGATGCATGATGGTCCAGCTCAAGCTCTCTCCAATTTTATTTTACAAACAGAAATTGCAATGCGTCTATTGGATATTGATCCGACTCAGGCACGAGATGAACTCGGAAATCTTAAAGCATCAGGGATGAATACATTTCAAAAAGTCCGGAATTTTATTTTTGAATTGCGCCCAATGATGCTAGATGATCTCGGTTTGATTCCAACTATTCGTCGTTATTGCGATGCCTTTAAGGAACAAGCCGGATTAGATGTAAGTATTAACCTGAGTGGCAATGAGCGCCGTTTGGAATCTTACTTGGAAGTAATGGCGTTTCGTGCTATACAGGAGTTGATGGGAAATGCGGCACGTCATAGCCAGGCAACCTTGCTGAAGATAAATGTGGACTTGTCAGACAATCTAATACGTGTTAGTGTTGATGATAATGGTAAAGGTTTTGATATTGATTCTGTTCAACAGGAAAAAACCCTTGGTCTGAAGTTGATACGAGAGCGTGCAGAAATGTTAGGGGGAACATTTGCAGTTGATAGTGCAGCTGGTAAAGGTACAAGGATTACTTTCTCATTACCTGCCGGAAAACTGTAGTTTCCAGCTTTAAAATATTCTTTGAGATGGGCTCTGTTTTGCAGCAGAGCCTTACCTTTTTACTAATCATGATATTGCTATTTTTCCTGTATAATCGGTATGATAAAGTTATTCCACATTTGTCTGGTTGAGAGGAGTCGCTATGCGTCGTGGACGAATATTCATATTTATAGCTCTGCTTCTGATAATTGGTCTGGCTGTTGCTGCGTTTGTATTTAATAAATTCTTTTCTTCAGGACCGGAAACTGTTGAGCAACCGCCAACAACAATGACGAAAGTCTACATTGCAGGTCAAAACATTCCACAAGGAGAGATCATTACGGAAGAAGTTTTGGCGACCATAGATATACCACAGGAAAGCGTAGTGTCTGTGATGTATACAGCAGATCAAAAGACTGAATTAATTGGTAAGACCGCAAAATATCCAATTGCCCAAGGGGTACTGGTTACTAGTGAGACGGTTTCTGACGGGGCACTTGCAACCAGTGGCCCACAATGGGCTGCCCAAATCCCACAAGGCATGACGGCAGTTTCAATTCCAACTACTCGTCTTGAATCCGTAGCTTTTGGTGTGCAAGATGGAGCTCATGTGGATATAAGTGCATGTTTCCTGTTTGTGGATGTAGATCCATCTTTTCAATCGAAATTGCCTAACCAGGTTGCTGTCTTAACTTCTCCAGTGAATGTAGCACCCGATTCTCAGCCAGGAGTTACTTTGGGGGTCGGAGGTGTTGAAGGCGGTACACCTCAAGGCCGAACAGAAGTTGAATCTGCATTTCAACAAGGCATATATGTAGTGCCCTCTGAGGGTCAGCGTCCAAGATTGGTATGCCAAATGATTCTACAGAACGTAGTAATCTTGAAGATGGGTAGTTTTTCTCTTCGACAAGCGCAATCCGCACCAACCGAACCAGCAGATCCAAACGCACCCCCTCCTCCAGTTGAGATTCCGGATCTAGCTACCCTAATCGTTTCACCTCAAGATTCAGTGACAATGTCCTATTTAATATATTCAGGTGCAAAGATAACAATGACGCTAAGGAATGCATTAGATGAATCACGCGTGGCGACCGAAGCTGCAACACTGCAATTCCTTCTCAGTCAATACAATATACCCGTTCCTGCGAAGTTACCGTATACAATGGAACCTAATGTTGACTCGCTTAATTCTCAATTCATTCAGGCTATTCCAGCCCAACCAGTTGAATAGCAAATAAATAGTTAGAGGCATTGAATAATGGCAACAGGCCAAAGAATAAGCGTTATTATTGTTGATGACATTGCTGAAACTCGCGAAAATATTCGCAAGCTCTTGCAGTTTGAGACTGATATAGACGTTGTGGGAGCAGCAAAGTCAGGAAAAGAAGGAATTGAATTTTCTAAAGAGTATGATCCCGATGTAGTTTTGATGGACATAAATATGCCAGATATAGATGGAATTTCAGCGACAGAAGAAATTCTTGGTAACCAACCCCATATCCAGGTTATTATTTTGTCCGTTCAAGGTGACCAAAATTATATGCGGCGAGCGATGCTTGCTGGCGCCCGTGACTTTTTGACCAAACCGCCCATGGCGGATGAGCTCATATCGGCAATTCGACGTGCAGGGGAAATGGCTCAACAAGAAAGGGAAAAGAGTAAACGGACTCATGTGGCAGCTTCTACTCCAGGCGAATCTGCTAGGGTGGGTTTATCTCTAACACAAGGTAAGGTTGTTACTGTATACAGCCCAAAAGGGGGAACTGGTTGTACGACGATAGCAGTAAATTTGGCTCTGAGCTTGCACAATGAAGATACTCGCTCCACGCTCGTGGATGGCAATCTTCAATTTGGTGATGTAGCTGTATTTTTAAATGAACAGGGAAAAAACACGATAATTGATGTTGCCACTCGTGTAAATGAATTGGACCCGGAAATTGTTGAAGGTGTTATGATCATACACGAACCATCTGGGGTTCATGTGTTGGCTGCTCCTTCTCGCCCTGAAAATGCCGAGAAAGTGAATAGCGATCAGTTTTCTCAATTACTTAATTACTTGCGCCAGATGTATGCATATATCGTTGTTGATACAACGCCATTACTTACGGACATTACTCTTTCAGCAATTGAATTAAGCGATGCGATTGTGTTGGTTACAACACAGGACATCCCCGCTATAAAAAACGTACGCTTGTTTCTAGATTTACTTCAGACTTTGGGTATTGAACGCGAAAGAATTGTATTCACATTAAATCGCTTTGATAAACGAATAGCGATAACCCCCAACAGAATTGGAGAAAATTTAAAGCAACCAATGTCTGCAGTTATCCCATTGGATAAAAAAGTTGTCGTTCCGGCTGTTAATCGGGGTGTTCCCTTTATAATGGGCGATAAGTCACAGCCTTCTGCACGAGGTATCTTATCGTTAGCGGAAAGTATTCGCAAAGTTTTATCCTCTCAAGAAGTGGACAAAGCTGAAATAGCAAAGTAAAAATATTAAGAGTGTAGGAGATAGTTATGTCGTTACTCAAACGAATTGAGGGTGGCCAGGACTCGAGTGCAGGATCGCCAGAACAAGAAGGTGGGCAATCAGATAGTTCAGATAGCTCTCGCCTGTCATCTTTGCAAACAAGACGAACAAACGCTCCAGTCACTTCTCCACAAGCTGGTTCCTATTTTGATCTTAAAACACGTGTCCAAAACAAGCTTCTCGGTGAGCTGGACCCTT
Organism: uncultured Anaerolineaceae bacterium; assembly: GCA_964500655.1. GTDB lineage: Bacteria > Chloroflexota > Anaerolineae > Anaerolineales > Villigracilaceae > JAABUE01. Next base: position 4,566 of record CAZCPP010000206.1, read on the forward strand.
CAATGGACATTACTAGAACGGAGGAAGTAAAGCGGACGATTCAAGAACTTTTCGAACAGATTCTTTCTGAAGAAAATATTGTCCTTTCGCGTCCCGAACGCGCTCGCCTTTTCGAGCAAATTACTGCTGAGATTTTGGGCTTGGGCCCCCTTCAGCCATTACTTGAAGATGATACCATTACTGAAATTATGGTAAATGGCGCAAAAAACATCTATATCGAGCGTAAGGGTAAACTTCATCGCGTGCCTGTTACTTTTGAGAACAATGATCATTTATTACGTATCATCGATCGGATTGTTGCTCCACTTGGACGCCGCATTGACGAATCCAGCCCTTATGTGGATGCGCGTTTGCAAGATGGTTCTCGTGTAAATGCTGTAATTCCCCCCATTTCATTGGTTGGTCCTGTACTTACAATTCGTAAATTTTCGAAAAATCCAATTACAGTAGACCAATTAGTTCAATTTGGTACAGTAAACATGGAGGCGCTTCAATTTTTAAAGGCGTGCGTTGAAGCCCGATTAAATATCTTAATCTCTGGTGGTACGGGTTCAGGAAAAACCACATTTTTAAACGTAATGTCGGGATTTATACCTAACGATGAACGCATTCTAACCATTGAAAATGCGGCTGAATTGCAGTTGCGCCAGGAACATGTCGTTACTTTGGAATCTCGCCCTCCTAACATTGAAGGACGTGGTGAAATTACAATTCGGGACTTGGTCATAAACTCCCTTCGTATGCGACCAGAACGAATTATTGTAGGTGAGTGCCGAGGTGGTGAAACACTTGATATGTTACAGGCTATGAATACTGGTCATGATGGTTCTATGACAACCGCGCATGCAAATTCCCCGCGGGACGCATTATCTCGCGTTGAAACAATGTGTCTTATGGCGGGAATGGATTTGCCAGTAAGAGCTATTCGAGAGCAAGTGGCTAGTGCCCTTGAAGTAATTTGCCATCAGGAACGCATGCGCGATGGTACCCGTAAGATAACAACAATATCTGAAGTCAGTGGTATGGAAGGAGATGTTATTACGATGACAGATCTTTTCACATTTGAGCAAACCGGCGTTGAGGCCGGGAAGCTAATTGGGCGTTTACGCCCAACAGGTCTACGTCCAAAATTTATGGATAAGCTTGAGGCTGCCGGGATCAATCTCCCACCATCAATATTTGGTGTGGGTGAGCGCCGACGATATTAGTGTTTAGTAGGTAGTGTAGGATTCCTATGACCTGGATATTGTTTATTGGCGGTGGGCTAGCTATTCTCTTGTTGATCGTGGGCGTTGTTGAAACATCTGGTAGCGAACGCGCCTTAGTCGAAAAAAGACTTGGTCGCTATTTGGGTGATGATACAGCCTCTGCTGACAAAGCAGAGGATAGCGCGATGGTTTCCGATTGGATTAACAAAAGAGTTGAAAAATATTCTTTTGGGGAACGCATTTCTCGTGAGCTTGCACGTGCTGATCTAAAATTGAAGATTGCAGAATATTTTGCCCTATATATTATTGCGATATTTTTAGGAGCACTCATATTAGGATTTTTGGGAGGATTTCACCCAATTTCCTTTTTAATTGGTGCTGGCATTGGCGCCTTTGCCCCTCGCTTCTATGTGAAGCGTCAACAGCGCCAACGGTTACAAAAATTTAATGACCAACTTGGGGATATGTTAAACCTTATGGTCAATGGATTAAGAGCTGGTTATTCAACAATGCAAGCGATGGAAGCAATCAGCAAGGAATTACCGCCACCAATTTGTGATGAATTTTTACGTGTAGTGCAGGAAATGCAATTAGGCATCCCCATGGAAACTGCACTTGATAATCTCTTGAGGCGTATTCCTAGTGAAGATTTAGATTTTGTGGTTACAGCTATAAACGTTCAACGCGAAGTTGGTGGTAACCTTTCTGAAATATTAGATTCAATTTCTTTTACAATCCGGGAGCGTGTTCGCATTAAAGGTGAGATTCGAGTGATGACTGCACAAGTTCGCGCTTCGGGAACGCTTTTATCGCTTATCCCAATGGGTTTGGCGCTTGTCCTTTGGTTCATGAATCCTGATTATTTATTGTCCTTTTTTGAAGGCCCATCACCTTTATGTGGATGGGCTGCAATCGCTTTGATAATTATTATGATTGCTGTGGGCTACTTTGTAATGATGAAGATTGCGGATATTGAGGTTTAATATGAATACTCTATTATGGATTATTGTAGGTTTAGTGTTGGTGGGAGGTGCAGTTGTGCTAGTTGTTGTGGGTATGCGAACCGCATCAACAGCACAAAATCGCGAAGATCCTTTAATGGCACGTTTGGCAGAATTTACTGAACGTGGTGATATGGTATCTCTTGAAGACTTAGAGCTATCTCAGCCGTTTAGTGAGCGTGTAATAATTCCAATTTTGCGAGCAATTGGGGAATTCTCAACACGTTTTACACCCCAAAAGTTATTAGAAGAAACGAATCTAAAAATGGAATTAGCGGGAAATCCTGTCCGAATAGATGCATCAACCTTTTTAGCATCCCGTTTTGTTGTAGCTGGAATATTTGGTGGTTTCTTGACACTAATCTTTGTTATTTCTCCACGAAGTTGGAGCTTGGGGACGACAATTCTAGTGGTTTTGCTCTTTACAGTTCTGGGATTTGCATTTCCGCAGCTTTGGTTACAAAGTAAAATCAATAGCCGCCAAAAAGAAATTCGTAAAGCAATG
>CAZCPP010000207.1:0-7277 GCA_964500655.1 uncultured Anaerolineaceae bacterium
CATTCTTTTTCCTTTTCTTGTATATGTTTTTAAAGTTCTTTCCGATAATTACTTAGCGGTTTATATCTCTTTGGATGTTAATAATCTCATCCCTCAGTTCCGCCGCAGCCAAAGCGGGATTCTCGGCCTGTGCAATCGAGCGCGAGACGTTGATGAGCATTCCCTTGCCGTCTTTTCGCAAGCCAGCCTTGAGTGCAATTTCCAAATCCCCGCCCTGGGCTCCGACGCCGGGAGACAAGAACCACATATCTGGAGCGGCGGCGCGGACGCGGGTCAGCGCTTCGGGTTTGGTCGCGCCAATGACCAGGCCGATGTTGTCCCCCGTGTTCCATGTTTGGGCCAGGTGGGCGACGTGCTCATACAGGTGCAAACCTTGCGAAAGTTTTGAAACCTTCGTAAGGTAAAGGTCCTGCAATTCTCCTGCACCTGGATTGCTCGTCTTGCACAGCAAAAACACACCTTTTTCGGAGGCCTCGATGAAAGGTTCAATTGAATCTTTGCCAAGATACGGATTAAGTGTAATGGCGTGTGCACCGAGATGCTCGAAGGTGGACTTGGCATAAGCTTCCGCGGTGGAGGCGATGTCGCCGCGCTTGGCATCCAGAATGACTGGAATCATCGAGCCGATGTGGTCGGATTCTTTCTGGATGGCTTCGATGACACCCTTGAGTGCCGTCCAGCCCTCGGGGCCAAAGACCTCGAAGAAGGCGGCGTTGGGCTTGAATGCGGCAGCGTAGGGAGCGGTTTCTTTAACGATTCGCAGGCAAAAGTCCAGAGCGGATGCGGAGGTGGGGCTTTGGAGCAGAGAAACGTGTGGGTCGAGTCCTACGCACAGGAGCGAGGACGAGTCGTCCACACGGTGTTCTAAAAATGAAAAAAAAGTTTCCATATTTTACAAATAGATCGCGGATTTAACGGATAGGGTTGATTTCCACGGATTTTTTTTGGTTTTATCCACATCCTATTTTCTCCTTTTTGTAAATATTTTTCGTATAAACTCTGCTTTTGGACCAAAGTTTAGCAACAAGCCGACTTGAATATCAGTCGCTTTGAGATAGTTCACTAATTGAGCCTCGTGTGCTTTTGCAATCTCTTCAGCAGCTTTCAGTTCTAGGATTACTTTCTCGTCTACGAAAAGGTCAGCGAAATATTCGCCAACCGCTTGTCCATCATAGAAAACCTGAATGGGCACTTGTTGTCTGACCGTATGACCACGTTTATCTAATTCTTGAGCAAGGGCATTCTCATAAACTTTTTCAAGAAAACCATAGCCAAGTGTATTGTAGACATGATAGAAGGCATTGATGATGTCAGATGTTATTTCTTCATGAAGCATTAACCCCTCCGGTGGGAGTAATAGAACAAGGATTGGGCAGATGAGGCGGGTTTCAATGGATTTCTTTTTTAAATTTTTCCGTGAAAATCCATAAAATCTGTGTCATCCGCGTTCTATTAAGCCTTCCCCAATACCATTGCTAGCAGTGCCATACGCACGTACAGACCGTATTCCATTTGGCGGAAGTAGGCAGCGCGCGGGTCGTTATCGAAGTCAGTGCCGATCTCACCCACGCGTGGGAGGGGGTGCATGACGATCATCTCATCTTTGGCGGCTTTCATAATTTGCGGATCGATCACAAAGGCGCCTTTGACCTTATCATAATCAGTGGAATTCTCGAAGCGCTCCTTTTGCACACGGGTGACGTACAAGACGTCGGTTTTGGGCAGGGCCTTTTCGAGTGAGTTGTACTCAGTCTGCGAAATACCCTTGGAAGTCACCTCATCCATCACATCCTTAGGCATACTCAGGATATCAGGCGAAACGTAGTTGAGTTCCACATCAAAAAGTGTTAGCAGGCGCGCCAATGAGTGAACGGTGCGGCCGTACTTCAGGTCACCAAGCAAGGTGACGGTCAGACCATCTACTTTGCCAGCGCCGAGTTCTTCAAAAATAGTAAATAAATCCAATAGGGCCTGGGTGGGGTGTTCGCCGACACCGTCTCCTGCGTTCAGAACCGGTTTGCGGGCTGCATCGGCAGCGATAGCTGCCGAGCCAACCTCGGAATGGCGCAGTACGATCACGTCAGCATAGCATTCCAGCGTGCGGATAGTATCGGGAAGGCTCTCACCTTTTGAAACCGATGAATACTTAACCTCGTTGATCGGAATGACGCTGCCGCCCAGCCGTTCCATAGCAGCCGTGAAAGACGACGAGGTACGCGTAGATGGTTCATAAAACAAGTTGGCTAGGATCTTGCCTTTCAGCAGGTCGAACGTGCCGACGCGCTCGACCATGCCGCGCATCTCGTGCGCAACACCGAAGATGTATTCCAAATCGGCGCGGTTGAACTGCTTGACGGACAAGATATCTTTGCCATACCAATCAGCGTTTTTGTTTTCGCCAAAGGGCAGGTAGGGTGATGGGGATTCAGTGGGCATAAATTACTCTCCTTATATTTATAATAATGGTTTGCAGATTTTGCGGATTGAGCAGGTTATCACGGATTCTTTTACTAGGGGATCAGCGTTGCTCAGTTCTATCCGTGGTGTCCGCAATCTATTGAATATTACTTATTTTTCTTCGACTTTCCGAATAAACCTCCCGATTTCATCGAACGCCGCACGGCTCTCCAGCAATAAATCACTGGCTATGTGCCAAACGTGCCACATGCCATCCCAGACAGTGAGGTTTACATCTACGCTCGCGGCTTTGGCCTTCTCTGTGACCTCAACGGCATCAGTGAGGAGAATTTCCTCGCTGCCTACTTGAATCAGCAGAGGCGGAAAGTCATCATAATTAGCGAATATTGGAGATATTAAAGAATCCTTTAGGTTCTCTTGTTTGGTATAGTTCCTGACCCATAAATCTAAATTGCTGGGTGTTAGCACAGATTCTGCCTTGGCTTTGGTACCATGCGATTCGCCGCTCATGGTCAGGTCTGTCCAGGGTGAGAGACATACTATTCCCGCTGGTAAAGGCTGGTTTGCGCCCCGCAGAGAGAGTGTGGTTGCCAAGCTCAATCCACCACCGGCTGAATCACCAGCAAGGACGATATTCTTTGCGTCGTAGTTTTGATTTAATAGCCATCGATAAATAGATAATACGTCCACCAATGCCGCCGGGAAGGGATTCTCAGGCGCCAGGCGATATTCCAATAGCAGTACTCTTGCCTGCGTACTCTGAGCCAACGTCCCACACAGCACACGGTGGGAGTTAGCGGATCCAGAGACATATCCGCCACCATGTAAGTATAGGATTACTGTTTCAGAATCGCTATCAGTTGGATAAACCCATTCGGCATTGAGGCCTTCGATCCGCTCTTTCTCCACACTGATGCCTTCAGGCACCGACCCAGTCCACCTGGTATAGCGTTCCGAGCGTGCACGACTCTCATTAATGGTGGATCGCCGCTTCAAGAGCAGCCTGATAAACAACCTGAGCGCGAAATTCTTGAAGTGGTGCAGCATGGTTAAAGACTAATTCCTGACATTTTGCCCGAATCCCAGTTTTGCCAATACCTTACCATCTATATAGACCTCTTTGCTATGCAAGACAACCCGCGTCACACGCCCCCGAACCTGCCAGCCTTCGAAAGGCGTCCAGCCACAGCGAGAGTGCATCTCCGCGACACGAATCTCGTTCTCAGCGTTTTCATCCACTTCGACCCAGGTCTCAGGCTGATTGGGCAGGTTGAAGATGCGTTTGGGATTGGTGTGCATCTTCTCGATGATATTGTCCACAGTCAAGCGGCCATCATAAACGGCAGTGAGTAACAATGGCAAAATCGTTTCCAAACCCGGGAAACCGGGGGGTGGATTCCCGCTGTCCTTTTCTTTGAGCGTGTGCGGAGCATGGTCAGTGGCAAAGCAGTCGATCACGTCCAGGTTGGTCCATAAGGCATCCACGTCTTCTTGAGTAGCCAAACGGGGACGAACTTCACCGCGACCGGGATGACCATTTGAGATTGAGGAAATATCATTTTTAGTCAGAAGCAAATGATGTGGGCAGACTTCGCAGGTCACCTTGATGCCGCGTTCCTTAGCAGCTTTGATGAGCAGCACTTCTTCCTTGAGCGAGATATGCGCGATATGAATAGGCCGGTCATAGATAGCAGCAAATAGTATTCCTGCTGCCATGCTCCGGGATTCCGAGTGCAGCACTAACGGGAAGTCTTTGGGGAATTTCTCGAAGTGTGGCTGCCAGAGTGTCATTTCATCTAGGCGTAGCTCCCCGAAGGTAGAATCGAGATACATTTTCAGCCCGGCAGTGCGCTGGGCCAGGCTGGCTGCACTCTCGGCATTATCAGGGCCCGCGCCGAGGTATTGGGCATAATCACAGCGTGCCTTTGAGTTGGCGGAAGCAAGTACGAGGTCCAGGGTGGAAGCGTCGAAGATGGGTGGATTAGTGTTGGGCATTGCCAACAGCATCGTAATCCCGCCTGCCAGTGCGGCTGCGGTGCCGGTATCCCAATCTTCCTTATGGGTGGCACCGGGTTCACGTATATGGACGTGAGGGTCAATTAATCCAGGGAATTTGAGCATAGTTTCATTATACAGAGTTAGCCATTTACAAGTACAAAAAAGAGAGCCGCTAAAAGCGACTCTCAGATTATTGATAATGGTAACAAGCCCGTGGATGCATGATTCGTTGTTTGTCTTTCCACAAGACCAAGGATGCACACATATCGGGCGTGATTATATGCGACCCCCATATATTGTCAAGGGTATAATGCGAAATGCAACCAATCAAGGTTAATTGCATCTAATTGGTGGTAAACATGTAACTATTGTCACTGAATAATGAAAACGACGGGTGCTATAATCCGCAAGAATTTTCCGAAGGAGAAGCAGGATGGTTTATAAAAATGTAAAAGTCCCCGCAGATGGGGAAAAGATCAGCATGCAAGCTGATAAATTACAGGTACCGGATAACCCAATTATGCCTTTCATTGAAGGCGACGGCACGGGGCGGGATATTTGGCGTGCTTCTGTAAAAGTGTTCGATGCAGCAGTTGAGAAGGCTTATGGTAGCAAACGCAAGGTTCATTGGATGGAAGTGTTCGCAGGTGAAAAAGCCTATGATATGTTCAACGAATGGCTTCCTGAAGAGACTATTATTGCTTTTCGCGAATTTCTTGTCGGCATCAAGGGGCCATTGACGACCCCAATCGGCGGTGGAATTCGTTCGCTAAACGTGGCCCTGCGTAAATATCTGGACCTGTACGTTTGCCAGCGTCCGGTGCAATATGTGGAGGGTGTGCCTTCACCGGTCAAACGCCCGGAATATGTAGATATGGTCATTTTCCGGGAGAATACCGAAGACATCTATACTGGCGCAGAATTTGAATTTGGCACGAAAGAGAACAAAGAATTCATTGAAACATTGAAAAAGAAGTTCCCCGAGCAGTACAACAAGTTCCGCTTCCCGGATACAGCTGGCATCAGCATCAAGCCAGTTTCCAAAGAAGGGACTTATCGTCTGGTCCACGCTGCCATACAGTGGGCGTTGGATAATGGCCGCAAAGACGTCAGCTTGGTGCATAAAGGCAATATTATGAAGTTCACCGAAGGCGCCTTTCGCAACTGGGGCTATGAGCTGGCCAAGAGCGAATTCCGTAACGAGATCGTCACCGAGCGTGAAACCTGGATATTGGGCAACAAAGAAGCCAATCCTGGTCTGACGGTGGAAGAGAATGCAAAGATGGTCGATCCTGGCTTCGACATGATGGCGCCTGATAAACAGCAGGAAATCGTTGATGAAGTCAAGGAAGCTTTGTCGCTGTGGGATAGTCACGGTGACGGCAAATGGAACAGCAAGCTGCGCATTCGCGATACTATCGCCGACATTGTCTTCCAACAGACCATTACGCGTGCCAAAGAATTCGACGTGCTCGCTACCATGAACCTGAACGGAGATTACCTTTCAGACGCACTGGCGGCACAGATTGGTGGCATGGGAATCGCTCCGGGTGCCAATATCAATTATGAAACTGGACACGCTATTTTTGAGGCTACCCACGGTACTGCACCTAAATACGCCGATCTTGATAAGGTCAATCCCGGCTCGGTCATTCTCTCTGGTGAGATGATGTTTCGCTATATGGGCTGGCACGAGGTTGCAGACCTGATCCTGAAGGGCATGCGCGGCGCGGTGGCGGCCAAAACAGTCACCTATGATTTCGAACGCTTGATGGACGGCGCGACCACGCTCAAGTGCTCCGAATTCGGTGATGCCATAATCAAGCATATGGATGATTAACACTTGGAAAATTTTTAGTAACAATTTGAAAGCTCCTCGTTCGCAACTGAACGAGGAGCTTTCACGATAAAATGGAATAGTTATGCTACCGAAGATTGCAGTCGTTAAATCTAAGGGAAAGGTCAAATGGATGTTCATAATAGTAATTGGCATATTAATTTTGCTTGCTTTTTTCTATAGCCCGGCACCACTGAAAGTCGATGAAGATAAAAGTATTAACCGGCTTGAAAAAATAGATCTGGGAGGTACTAAACAATGGATATCAATCCGAGGGCAGAGTGTTGATAATCCGATTTTACTTTTCTTACATGGTGGCCCCGGGTCAGCAAATTTGACATTACTACGCACGCAATGTCCGGATTTGGAAAAACATTTTGTAGTTGTCAATTGGGATCAAAGAGGTGCAGGAAAATCGTACTCATTGACATTTGACAGGGATACTCTAACTATCGATCAGATTGTGAACGACACGCATCAATTGGTGCTGTACTTAAAAGATAGATTTGTTACTAACAAAATCTATCTTATGGGATTTTCGTGGGGTTCCGTGCCGGGAATCACTATAGTTTCGAAATATCCTGAAGATATCGTAGCCTACATAAGTATTGGTCAGTTCGTAAATCCCCGAGAAGGGGAGAAAATTTCCCTTGAATACGTCAATCAGCGTGCGTGTGAAACGAATAATGAGGTGGCTCTTGACGAACTGGAAGAAATAGATCCCACATACAGCACTGATGACTGGTATGAGCAGCTGATGACACAACGAAAATGGTTGCTAGCATTTGGAGGTGTGTATCAAACCCGTGCTTCTTATAATCACGAGGCCTCAGCATTGGTCAAGGCCAGGGAATACTCGCTGGCAAATTTCGCTCTTTGGCCACTGGGGAGTAGTGTTTCTTTGAAGGAATTACAACCGGAAGTGATGAAATTGGATTTTACAAAAACCATAACGCAAGTGGATACCCCTGTTTATTGTCTGTAAATAGGGTCTAAAACCCCTGCCTTTCAGGCAGGCCGTTTT
>CAZCPP010000208.1:0-7246 GCA_964500655.1 uncultured Anaerolineaceae bacterium
AAGTCAGTTTACCCAAGTTTACACCTTTCAACACTATTGAGGGAGACTACCGAAATTCACGAGAATGATAAAATCTCTGTATTGATGAACGATAAATCCTTGCTTGGCAAAACCATCCTGATCACCGGAGCGGCTCACCGGATTGGGAAAATCTTTGCGCTTGGTTGCGCGCAGGCCGGCGCGGACCTCATCCTGCATCATGGACATTCCCATGTGCTGGCTGAATCCACGCGCGATGAAATTGAGGCTTTGGGAGGGCGCGCCTGGATACTCGCGGCGGACTTTGAAAAACCTGCTGAGGCTTCCGAATTGATTGCCCAGGCGAATAACCTGGCTTCGCTTTACGCGCTGGTAAACAGTGCTGCCATTTTCGAACCCTTATCTGTTTTCGATGCAGCGCTTACGGACTGGGAACGGCACCTGAGCATCAATCTGACAGCACCTTTTCTGCTTAGCCAGGCCTTTGCGAAACAAATGCAGGCAGGTGAGAAAGGGCGCATCGTCAATATTTTGGACTGGCGTGCCACGCGTCCGGGTGCGGATCACTTCCCATATTCGATCAGCAAAGCAGCCCTGGCTGCGATGACCAAGTCATTGGCGCTAGCACTGGCTCCAAACATTTCGGTAAACGGGTTGGCGCTAGGGGCCATCCTGTCCCCTTCAGACGGGGAGGCCGACCCCGAGTTGATCAAGAAAGTGCCGCTCAAGCGCTGGGGAGAAGCCAAAGATATCCAGCATGCGCTGGTCTATTTGCTTGCGGGGCCGGAGTACATCACGGGCGAGATCATCTACGTGGACGGCGATCGACATTTAGTTTAGGACAGTTTGTTAATTTGGGAACTCTATGAAAATTCACCTTTCTAAACCATGTCACCCTGAGCAACACTTGCACCTCACTGTGTTTGGTGCAGTGCAGGTGAGCGAAGGGTCTCTCGCGCGGAGCGCGGAGATTCTTCGCCCTAATCGGGCTCAGAATGACAAAGTGTTTAATTCTTCAAGTTGCCATTAGTCAGGAGCAATTATGGATAAAGTTTTCATCAAGGATTTGAGTGTGCGCGGGATCATCGGTGTCAACGATTGGGAGCGTGAGAAGCCGCAAGAGATGTTGATCAATATTACCGTCTTCACTGATACACGCCCCGGGGCCAAGAGCGATCAGATTGGGGATTGTGTCGATTATCGTGCACTGGCGAAGAAGATTCAGGTGCACGCCGAGACGGCAGCCCGTTTTACAGTTGAAGCGTTGGCGGAAGACCTGGCAGAAATTTGCCTGAAAGTAAATGGTGTGAAGAAGGTTAACGTACGAGTAGAAAAGCCGGGCGCGGTGCGCTTTTCGAAATCGGTCGGGGTGGAGATTGAGCGTGCAAAATCCCCGAAGTGAAACGTAGTGGGACGAACGCGCAAGGAATGAGTGAGTTACATGAAGCCTATCTCAACATCGGCTCCAACATCAATCCGGACCACAATTTGCAGCAGGCAGTGCGCATGCTGCGCGAACAAGGACAAGTCAAAGCGGTATCAAACGCCTGGGAATCGCACGCCTTTGGCTCCGGTGGCCCTAATTTTTTAAACGCCTGCGTATTGTTCCTGACCCCCCTGGACGCTCAGACCTTGAAACAACAGATCATCCGCCCGATCGAAGCTTCGCTAGGTCGCGTTCGGAGTACGGACAAATTTGCTCCACGGGGGATCGATATTGACATCATCCTGTTCAATGAAGAACCTTTCGGGGCTGAATTCTGGTCGAATGCCTTTGTGGTGGTGCCGCTGGCCGATCTGCTGCCCGATTTTCACCACCCGCTCAATTATGAAAAACTATCTCGGGTGGCCGAGCACATGCACCGCCAGACCTGGATTGTCGCCCGCACGGAAGTGCTGGGGATTATGAAGTGAAATAATTGAGTTCTTAAAAGATATGTCATTCTGAGCGCAGCGAAGAATCCCCGCGCGAAGCGCGGAGAGACTCTTCGGTCGCCTAACGGCTCCCTCAGAGTGACATTTATTAAAGCATGGCGATTGTGCCCTCAACAGATATTGCACCAAACCCAAAATCCCTGTATAGTATTGATAAAACTTTCACCCTCCCTAATACCCCTTTGAGGCACATGCGGGATACATCTTGAGTAATATGGGAGGAAGCTAGCCGAGGTGACTTCAAGTCACCATCGGCTGTTTCGGCGACATGAGTCGCCGAAGGCAGGAAACCATGCCAAAAGACGCAGCCTATCGCAAAGCAGAAAAGAAAATCGAAAAAGCGCTAAAATCGGGTGCAACGATCCTTAATCTCCATGACATGAAGTTGACCGAATTGCCAGAATCAATTGGTCAACTCACGCAGTTGGCCAATTTAAATCTTGGTGACAACCATCTGACTAAATTACCAGAATCAATTGGGAAACTTTCCCAGTTGAACTATCTTACAATTCACAATAACGAAATTTAAAAACTCCCAAATAGCTTCAGTAATCTTAGAAATTTGAAAGATCTATGCACTGGATATAGCCTAGGGGGTAATCCTTTTATTAAATTTCCTGAGCAAATTCGCCAACTCAAACAACTGACTAGATTGCGTATTGACCATTGTCATTTTACGCAATTACCTGAGTGGATAAGTGAGCTTGATAAGCTAAAAACTTTTCAACTTGAATCGAATAATATTTCTGAACTTCCCTCCTCACTCGCCCAACTTAAGGAATTAAAAACCATCCAACTCGACGGCAATCCCCTCAATCCCGCGCTTCAAAGCGCCTATAAGCAAGGTTTGCCTGCGCTCAAGGCCTATCTGCGCAGCTTGGAAGAGGCAGAGCCACTCTATGAAGCCAAGCTGGTCTTGGTGGGTGAAGGTGGGGTTGGAAAAACCTCATTGTTAAAGGCTTTGAAAGGCAAAAAAGGAGAAGCGCCTAAAGAAGGTGAAACTACCACACACGGCGTGGAAATTGATATTGAAGCCATGCATCTGCCACACCCAGAGGAAAAAGATGTCGAGATACAACTGAATGCCTGGGATTTTGGTGGGCAGGATGTCTATCGCGTCACGCATCAGTTCTTTTTCAGCAAACGCTCGCTGTATCTACTGGTCTGGGAACCGCGGCGCGGCGTCCAGCAGTGCCAGGTGGAAGATTGGCTAAATATGATCCGTCTGCGGGTGGGCGATGAGGCGCGCGTGATCATCGTTTCAACACATTGTGAAACCGGTGAGCGCATTGCCCGTATTGATAAGACGGTGTTCAAAGAGCAATATGGCGAGATGATCGTTGGCTTCCACGAAGTGGACAGTTTGGTGGAAGACAAGAAAACCCGTGAGATGATCGGTATCGCCGAATTGAAAGAGAAGATCGGTGCCGAATCGGCTAAGCTTGAGCAGATGGGGATGGGCTTCAATGTCAACTGGAAGGCCGCCCGCGATGAACTGATCGCGCATCCCGATCCGCGGATTTCGTATGGGAGCTTCGCTGAAATTTGCGGGAAGCACGGCTTGAGCCAGATCGCTACCGAAACGCTAGCTCACCTGATGCATGATCTGGGCTATATCGTTCATTACAGCGATGATGAGAAATTGCGTGATGATGTCGTCCTGAAACCCGAATGGCTGACCAAAGCCATCGGCTTCGTACTTGAAGACCGCGCCACGCAAGAGATGGACGGCATCCTGAACGACAGTCGTCTCTTTGAAGTCTGGCACGATCACAAATTCAAGGACGAACCCCGCTATAACCCGGAACTCTATCCCTTCTTCCTGCGCTTGATGGAAAAATACGATGTTTCTTACCGTCTGCCGGATGGCAAAGCCAGCCTGGTCGCACAACATGTGCCGCAAGTCCGTCCTGACCTGCCCTGGCTGCCCGAGAACGATATCCCTGAAGATTTACGCCGCATCGCCATGATCTGTGCCATGGACGAAGACCCACCTGGCCTGGTGCCCTGGATGATTGTCCGTACGCATGACTACGCCTTTGACCAGCATTGCGAGGATGGGGGTAACCATCGTCTGCACTGGCAAAAAGGTATGTTCCTGTGTCACCCACCTCATGGTGAAGCTATGCTGGAAAAGCGTGGACGCGAGTTCCATATCTATACACAGGCTACCTATCCTGAGTACTTCATGAACGTGCTTCAGGAAACACTTCAAAAACTGATCAAAGACAACTGGCCTGGGATGGAAGGTCGTTATCGCTTTGCAGTTCCATGCCCAACGCAGGTTGACGGGAAAGCTTGCAAAGGGCGATTCAGCATTCAGGCTTTACGCCAATTCCTGTCGAACGGTGTACGCGATTATCCCTGCCAGAATTGTTTCCAATCCCATTCGATTACTGAATTGTTACTGGGCTTTGAAGAACGCAATATCGATCAACAGCTTCGCGAGATCAAAGAACAACTGGATGGCATGGACAGTCGCATCGCCAGCTACTTCATGGCCACCATGCGCGCCATCGCCGACGAAGCCAAACATGGTCCGCGGCTCTTCACCCTGCGGGCAGATGATGCTAAACTCTCGCTAAAACAACTTTTGGTCAAGCCAATGAAAATCCAACTGTGGTGTGAAGCCGAAGATTGCCAGCATCCAGTAGTTGAGAAGGGTAAAGGTGTGTACCCAATTGAAAAACTCCATGAGTGGGTTACCGAAATTGCACCATATGCCAACTTTGCTCTGGGCGTACTCACGACTGTTGCACCAATGGCAGCTCCGGCAATCAATACATTTTTTGGCCCAAAGACAACCGAGACATGGGGCATTAAAGACCAATTGGATTTGACAAAGGCCATCATCGGTAAGTTGCCTGCGGAAATAGAAATTCACACTCATGAATCATTTCAAGGAGGGATGCTTAGCGAACCAGAACGCTCTGGCATCCTGGCGCTTCACCAGCTTATCAAAGAGCAGGATCCCACTCATGCAAATTTAGGGTTGCATCGCATTACAACTTATACTGGTGATTACCGCTGGTTGTGTTCACACCACTATGAAGCCTGGCAACCAAATATCCCAGATGTGATTAAGCATTAAAATGCATGTCACTCTGAGCGACCAACGGGACCGAAGAGTCTCTGACACGATGGTGAGACTCTTCGGTCGCAACGAATGCTCCCTCAGAGTGACATGGCAAGAATATGAGCAAAGAATATTACGTCTACATCATGACGAACAAATCACGCACGTTATACACAGGTGTGACGAACGATGTGATGCGGCGAGTAAATGAGCATAAGAAAAAAGCTGATCCCACTAGTTTTACCAGCAAATACAATATCCAGTACCTAGTGTATTTCGAATCAACTTCAAGTATTCAGGTTGCGTTGGAACGTGAGAAGCAGATCAAAGGCTGGTTGCGAGCGAAAAAGATTGCATTAATAGAATCAAAGAATCCTGGTTGGGAAGATTTGAGCGAAGAATGGTTCGCCTAAAAGACATGTCATTCTCCCGTACGAGACCCTTCGGTCGCTCGCTCACTCAGGGTGACAAAAACGAGTATCATACCAACGCCATCGCACATCCATCCGCACGCGGGTCGCTCCCCGCGCTTAATACGCCTGTATCCGGGTCGCGTAGAATCACCTGTCCCCTGCCAAACAAAGAACGCTCATACCCACCCACGGAATAAAGTGGGTGCCCCATTTTTTCCAGGCCCGCAATGGTTTCACCCAAGGTTCCTTCTTCCAAAGCAACGCGCCCACCCGCTGCTTCCACATCAATGCAAAAACGCGGTAAATCGAGTGCGGCTTGTGGGTCAAGGCCATCATCCACCAGCGCTGAGAGCACCTGCACATGTCCCTGTGGTTGCATGAATCCGCCCATCACGCCATAAGAGGCATACAACACCTCACCCCCGGCCCCTCTCCTACCAGGAGAGGGGAGTCGCGTCACCATCGCTGGAATGATGGTGTGATAAGGTCGCTTGCGCGGCGCGAGTGCGTTGGGATGCGCCGGGTCAAGGCTAAAGTTGTGGCCACGGTTTTGCAGTGTGAAACCCCAGCCTTTCGGGACGATGCCTGTCCCAAAGCCCCAGTAATTGCTGTTGATGAACGAACACGCATTCCCAAACTTATCCACCACGCTCAAATAGACCGTATCCGACGATGAAACGGGCGTGCCGCGCCCAGGGTCAATTGTGGCGTGCTGTCTGTTGATCAACTTGCGGCGTTCGCTTGCATATTCTTTCGATAACAACTCTTCAAGGGGTACATTTGAAAAAGCAGGATCGGCCACGTACCAACGCGCGTCTGCAAAGGCAATTCTCAGTGCTTCGATCATCAAATGGGTTCGTTCCGTCGAAAGGGAAGGAAGCGACGCCAGATTGAATCCTTCCAAGATGTTCAACGCCATCAAGGCTGTGATGCCCTGTCCGTTTGGTGGACATTCATAGACTCGCAACCCACGATACGTAACCGAGATCGGCTCTTCCCATGTGGACACATGCGAGGCCAGATCATCCGGGGCCATGCATCCACCCGCCTCTTTGATCACGTTCACAATTGCTTCCGCTATCTCCCCTTGATAAAACGCTGATACCCCTCCACGTGCGATGGCTTCGAACGTACGTGCCAAATTCGGGTTACGAAAAATCTCCCCGGGATGAGGAGCGCGACCATCGATTGTCAACTCACTTCCATTGGGTGCAGATTTTAACTGTCCTTCAGCACCACGCATCCATGCATTAGACGTGATTGGTCCAACAGGGAAGCCTTCACGCGCAAGTCGAATTGCAGGTGCAAGAATCTCGTCCATCGCAAGCGATCCATGTTTTTCGATCAGATCAAACCAGCCCGCGCACGCGCCAGGGACAGTAACGGTATACACATGAAACGGGGGCAGTTCCGTTGAGAAGCCGTCTTTCTTCAGCCGATCAAGTGTCAGGGTGACAGGCGCGCGCCCCGATCCATTAAGCGCAGTGACTCGTTTTGTATCCGCTGAATAAAATAATGCGAACATGTCGCCGCCAATTCCCGTGGACATTGGCTCAGTCACATTGAGCGCCGCACCCGCGGCTACGGCAGCATCCGCTGCATTGCCACCTTTCGCGAGAATCTCCAGCCCTGCGGGTGTTGCTAAAGGCTGTGACGTTGCAACAATTCCATTGCGCCCGTACACAGGAGAACGACGTGAGTTGAATGGTAATGTTGTCATAGTACTCCTACAGTAGAGAGTAGTAATCGTAAGTGCAATTATAGGAGAGTTTAGGGAGGCCCAGCTATAAAAAGGGGCTGTCCCAAAAGGCAGCCCCTTATTGGATTAAGATCTGAACTGGTA
>CAZCPP010000209.1:0-7219 GCA_964500655.1 uncultured Anaerolineaceae bacterium
CTAATCAGCGTACCCCCATATATGGCCTCTCCACGCGAAATCCCAAAGAAGGACATTTCTTAGTTCTTCTCAATAATTTCTATTGGATATTTCCCAAACTTTTTGGCCGTCTTGAATAGAGACACGACATTATCTGGTAAAACATCTGCCTGCAGATGGTTGGATGGTGCAAGGATGTAGCCACCACCGGGAGCCAGTTGTGTAATGCGGCGTTTGGCTTCCGTAACAACATCCTCGCAACTACCGGGCATGGCATGCGATATGTCTATGCCACCCAAAAATGTGATTTGTTCTCCAAACTTTTCCTTGACAGAAACGAAATCAGTAGCGGGAAGCGGTTCAAGCGGATGGATCACATCAATACCAAGGTCAATAATGTCTGGCAGTAAATTGGTGATAGCGCCATCGCTGTGAAGCATAATTTTCATACCTGGATCAAATTCTTTCACTGCCTTAACTAAGCGCTCAATACAGGGCTTGATAAATTTCCGGAACATAACAGGTGACATGATAGTGCCTGTGTTGCCCGCATAATCGTCGCCAGGTAGTTCGATCATGTTGAAAAATTTTCCACCTGCCAGCATGGCAAGTTTCAGCAAACCTTCTATTACAGAAGTGATTTTCTCAAGTAGAGTTTCGGCAAATTCAGGGTTGAGCGCCATATCTCTCAGGAAGTTTTCAGTACCGCGCAGATCACAAGCGGTCTGGAAGGAGCCGTGCGAAGCGATCATACGCATGGTTACAAAATAGTCGGTATGCTCCCTTAGCTCACGAGCGCGTTCAGTCACTCCAGCCATCCAACGAGGGTCGGATAGATCAGGCCAACGGACGAGGTGCTCAATATCTTCTATGTTGGTGGATTCTTTAAGAATGCCGTCAGCAGCATAATAGTAAGGCAAATCGCGTTTCCAGGTTTGTCCGTAAGAGTCATAAAAAGTGTCCTCGTCTTCACCCGGTATAATGGGGCTGTTCGGTAACAGACCTGGCCAACAATAACGGATGTCCGTGCCCAGTTTTTCGAGCAGGCGGTCGTCCATGTAAGAGATGCTGTGTCCGGAGCGGAAGGGAGACACAGGCTCACCCAGGTCAAGGAAATTGACCAGGCGCAGATAAAGTTCGTCCACGATTCCGTATGGGCCACCACCCAGAGCTATTGGAACGATATCAGGCTCATTATGGGCCAGAGCCGTGAGCACGCGTTCGCGAGGGGTCATTTTTGCAGAAGTCATCGTTTTTTTCTCATTTCCTTCAAAATATCAGCAATAAAATAATTCTATCTTATCCTTTGGTTGTCCGCAAAATTGACGTGTGAAAATTGTTATCATATAATTTTCTTATTCAACTGATGAAAAGGAGATAGCCATGCACAAAATCGCCATGCTAGGGACGGGCCTGATCGGCCGTTTTTATACGATGAGTTTGCTCAATTTCCGTGGAAAGGATGAAATCAAAGTAGCTTGCGCAGCCAATGCTGATGAAGCCAAAAAGTTTGCGAATGAATTTGGGATTCCCCGCTCGACGGATGATTTGGCCGGAGCCATCCGGGACCCTGAAGTTGATACCGTTATTATCGGCCTTCCCAACTACTTGCACAAGAAAGCTGCCCTGTTAGCCGCTGAGGCCGGTAAAGCGGTTTTGTGTACCAAACCACTGGCGACCAGCGGGCCGGAAGCGTTGGAGATACTTGAAGCCGTAGAGAAAGCGGGAGTTTTCCATGGCTATCTGGAGGATCTAATCTACACACCCAAAACACTCAAGGCATTAGACGCAGCCCAGAAGGGTGCTTTTGGAAAGGTGCTTTGGGCGCGTTCACGCGAGACGCATGGCGGCCCACACAGTGACTGGTTCTGGAACAAGGAGCTATCTGGCGGGGGCGCAATCGTTGACATGGGCTGTCACTGCATTGAGATTGCACGCGGTTTCATTGGCAAAGATAGTCGTCCGCTTGAAGTAACTTGCTGGGCAGATACGCAAGTCCATCCGATTGACACTGAAGACCACGCGGTCGGGCTGGTACGCTACGATAGTGGCGCGATTGGTCAGTTCGAAGTCAGTTGGACATTCCGTGGCGGCATGGACTTACGCGATGAAGTATCAGGAACTGAAGGTACGGTGTGGTTGAACCACTGGCTCCGCACCGGTTTTGATATGTTCACAAATGTGGGGCAAGGTGGCTACGTGGCCGAAAAAGCAGAAGGAGATACAGGTTGGCTGTTCCCGGTGGGCGATGAAATCGGTGCATTGGGGTATGTTGCCATGTTCATGGATATGTTCAATTCGATGGATGCAGGTAAAGCCCCGATGGAGACATTCTATGATGGCTATATTGTTAACACGATCATAGATGCCTGTTACAAAGCTGCTGAAACCAAGAAGTGGGAGCCGGTTGAAATCCAGGACTGGCGTGGCGGCGATTCGAGCAACGCGGCAGAAGAAGGGCTCAAGGAATATGACGCGAAGCATTACCTGATAAAAGAAGAACGCATGCCAAACGGTAACTTGAAAGTTATTTTGAAACATAAGAAAACTGGTGAAATCTCACAAGTGATCAAAGAATAGTGTAAAGTTTCGATTGAGTTCAATAACTGTATTTACATTCTTATCGCCAATTCTATAGAGTAAGAGCTTTGGTATGGAAAAACCAAAGCTCTTACTCTATAATCAATAAAATTTAAATTTCATAGTTCACTGCCGGAGTGCTTTCTCCCTGCCATACAAAGAGATGACAGCAAGCAGCAAAACACCCAAAACTATCTGTCGAACACTTACTTCTACCTGTGAGGATGTCAGGATAGAGTCCAAGACTGTTAAAACAAGTGCTCCACTCATCGTACCCCAGTAGGAACCTTCACCACCGGCAAGCACAGTTCCTCCAAGAACAACAGCCGCAATACTCGGGAAAAGATAACCATCACCAATAATGAAGTAAACCGATTTAATATAACCAAGGACAATAAAGCCTCCAAACGCTGTGAATATGCTACAAAGGACATAAGCTAAAATAGCGATGCGCGTTACATGAACGCCAGATAAATGAGCAGCCTCACGGTTCACTCCGATCGCAAAAATGTCTTTACCAAATTTGGTTTTATTCAATATAAACCATACAATAAGACTCACTAAAACCCAGGTTATCACCGCACCCGTTAAACCAAGGGTTTTCCCGTTAATTTCCATAGGCAATGAAATGAAAGAATAAAAAGAGGGACCCGCACCGCCCTGAACCACACCGCGATAGATTGCCAGAATAGCACCCATTGTTACACCAGAGACACTAAGTGTCATAACAACTGGATGAATTTTCAAGATGGCTACACCAACACCATTAATCAATCCGACCAACCCGCCGGAGCCTAATGCTGCTGCTAAAGCTAAAGGCAGCCGAGTATCAGATTTGTCTGCGACAACCGCAGTTACAATAGCTGCAAGAGTAACTGTCGTACCCACTGAAAGATCAATTCCTTCGCCGCCTGCAAGGATTACTATTGTTTGCCCTGCAGCAATAATTCCCAGAAATGCAGTAATATTGATAATCGTCTGAGCACGTTTTAGAATTCCGGCAAAACTGGAATCAGCTCGTAGAAAAAAAGTGCTTGCTATAAAAAGAAAAATGGCCAGAATTAATGCAATTACCGGGGGAGAAAAGAATTTTGGAAGTTGAAAACCTGCAGATTTCTTCATTTTTGTACCTGCTTCATAATCACCCTGATAAAGCTCGGAGATGCCAGCGCTCCGAGAACGATCAGTGCGTCTACTAAAGGTTGCACCCATGTATTTACATTTGCAAATCCGACTATATTTCTTATAAATCCAAGAATCATAACCCCAAAAACAGGCCCCATCACACCTCCGATACCGCCGGAGAATGGTGTGCCCCCCAGAACAACAGACACAATCGAGTCAAGCGTCATAGTACCGCCTATCCGGGGATCGCTTGAACTCGTAATTAATACCAATGCAAGCGCCGCAAATGTAGCAATAAAACCTGCCATCATATGAACTATGATTCGATGACGAACAACAGAAACACCGCTGGTATAAGCAGCTTTCTCATTTCCCCCTATTGCATACATATGAGCGCCAAAGCGAGTATTGCTAAACATCCACCAGATAAGTAACAATAGCAGGATAATCCAAATTCCTAAAGGTATGCCAAGTGGAAGCGTCTTGCGGTAGAAAGTAGTAAGAACTTCTGGCATCATCCCGCCCGGTCTCGGTAATATCCACATTGCTACACCAGAGAATACAAAACTTGTGGCATATGTTGTAATGAACGGTGGGATACGGATTATGGAAACTAAAAAGCCATTGAAAGCTCCTCCCAGTAGTCCAATTCCCATTGTCATTACAAACACCTGTAGGAATCTGACAACTCCATCATCTGTTGTGAAATGGGTTACTAAAAATGCCGCCAGCATACCCATCAGGTTGCCAATGGAGAGGTCGATACTTCCATTGATTAGAACAATGGCCTGCGCAATGGACAGGAAGATTAATGGTAAGTAACCTCGTATATTATTATCCAGCAGAAACATGAATCTTTTCTGAAATTTTTCTGGACCAAGGTTTATATATTGCATCGCGAAATTTGCCAGGATAACAATTATGAAAAGGATGAGTGGAAAAACAAAAGTTTTACGCTTGAAAAAATTCCTAATTTTTTGCAATGATAAACTCCTCATCCGAAGAAATGCTGGCAGAAATTAAATTGGCTAGCGTGAGTGTTTTGCTGTCTATCTCCGTTCTAATCTTCCCATCACGCATAACAAGAACCCGATCACATAAGCCCACCACTTCCTCATCATCACTGCTGTAAAACAGGATAGTTTTGCCTTGTTTAGAAAGTTCTTTCAACAAAGTGTAAAATTCATTTTTCGTACCAACATCAACGCCTTTAGTGGGGTCATTTAGTAGCAAAATATGCGGCTCCCGCTGCAGCCACTTACCTATGACAACTTTTTGTGCATTTCCACCGCTAAGATTACTCACCGGCATATCCATTCCGGCCATGACAATTTTTAGAGTTTCAGAAGTCGCCAAAGCATCTTTCTTTGCTTTTCGTGTGTTCAAAGGCAATCCATAATTCATCCAACTGGGAAGCATTACATTTTCAAGTATTGAAAGCCGCATCAACAATCCTTCTTTAGCCCGGTCACCCGGAACAAGAGCGATGCCTTTTTTCATTGATTGGGAAGTATGCTTAAATGTATATTCTTCACCCCTCAGCTTTATTTTTCCTGTAAATGGAATGGATCCGAAAATTGCATGTAGAATATCAGATTGCCCCTGCCCTTGCAAACCGCTAATTCCAACCAGTTCCCCTTGTTTAACCGAGAAATTGATTTTATTTAGTACTTCAGTCTCGAGATCAATAACTTCTAATACTGTATTACCAAACACCGTTAAATCTGAATTCTCTGATTTCTTAAGAGTGTTTGCTGTATTCTCAACCATCAGGTTGATCAGATCTTTCTCTTTTACTTCCTTCGCCGAAAAGTCTCCGACCGTATTTCCATTCCTAAGTACAGAAATTCTGTCAGCGATCCTGAAAACCTCATTCATCCTGTGGGAAATAAAAATAATTGCTTTACCTTGCTTTTTCCAATCACCGATTAGTTCGAACAATCTGTCAACCTGCCGGCTGTCGAGGCTGGAGGTTGCCTCGTCAAGTATTAATATGTCCGGATTAGTACTTACAGCTTTTAGTATTTCAACGATTTGCTTCTCATCCGGTGGGAGATCATCAACCAGAGTTTCAGGTGAAAATGACGAACCGGTTGTATCAGAAAACAGATCCAATAACTTTTGTGTCTTGTCATTTAGCTCGCGATATTTAATAAATACACTACGCATGGGTTCTCGTGTGAGCCAAATGTTCTGAGAAATAGGTAACGACGGCACCAGGCTTAACTCCTGGTAAACCGCAGCGATACCTGTTCTGAGCGCTGCCACAGGTGAAGAGAATGCAATTTCTTCTTGATTAAGGAGTAGTTGCCCGCCATCAGGGGCAACTACTCCGGTTATTATTTTGCACAGAGTACTTTTTCCACTGCCGTTTGCGCCTATCAAGGCAACAACTTCTTCACCATTTGCGGTTAAGCAGCCGTCTGATAGTGCAGTTACGCCTGCAAAATGTTTTACGATGTTATAGGAAGAAAGCTTCTGTGCCAATTCTCAATTCCTTCTATTTAAAGTAGGCGTCAATTTCTTCGGGGGTTTGGAAAGCGTCAAGTGTATAACTGTCCGCTTTACCTTCTAACGCATCCAGCCATTCCGGCAGATTATCGCTGTCAATAACTGTCAATGGTTTGTAGAGGGTATTGCCGAATTGACCGCCGAGTGTTGTCTCATCAATCTCCTTACCCATGAGCAAATTATGGGCCACATACACTGCGTCATATGCACAGCCAGGGGGATTGATCACTGCGATACATTCAAAATCTGGGTGATCATCTAGAACTGTCTTCCACGTACGCAGACCGCTGCCGCGGGCTTCGCAAACTACCTGCGGCCAATCTTCGTACTCAAGACCGGATGCCAAGACAGCAAGGAGGGTGCCCTCAGCCATACCATCTTGAGTCCAGATACCATCCAACCCAGGGTTAGAAGCCATGAAATTCGCGGCAACCTGTTGTGCAGTTGCAGGATCCCATTTGCCGGTATCTTCCCCAACAAGATTGATGCCAGGATTTGCTTCCAGAACTTCAGCCACACCCTCCATCCGGAATTCATTGGCTGGGTGGCCAAGGTAGCCTTCAATGGTGACTATATCGCCTTCGCCACCAAGTTTTTCAACCAGCCAGCGGGCGCTGATTGCTGCCCATTCACTCTGGTTTATAACCACATTAACATGGTCTTCGCCGGGAATCTCGGCATCAATGATGATAACAACAATACCCTGGGCGGTAGCCTCATCCATAACAGGTTTCAATGCGGCAATGTCTGCCGGATTGATGATGATGGCATCCACACCTTTGGCTATCAGGTTGTTAATCTGAGCGATCTGACCAGGAACATCCGTGTCAGCATGCTCGGCAACTGTTTCGATACCGAGTTCTGCGGCGGCCTGCTCGAAGTTTGCTAGCATCTGTGATCGCCATTCGCTACCAATCCAGGCGTTTGAAAGACCAATCACCAGTATCTCAGCGGGTTCTTCAGCAGCGGGTTCTTCAGCAGCGGGTTCTTCAGCAGCGGGTTCTTCAGCAGCAGGTTCTTCAGC
>CAZCPP010000210.1:0-2721 GCA_964500655.1 uncultured Anaerolineaceae bacterium
GCATCCTGGAGACCGAGGCCTTCTACAGCGGCGAGACGCTCAACAACCTCGTGTTGGCTGTTGCCCCCAATATGTGGCCAGGCAGTTTCAATTTGACTGCCCTGAGTGTAGATGGTATGCCTGTCAGTGCCATTGACTTAAGCGGTCAGAAACTGGAATTCCATCTACCCACGCCGCTCGCACCGGAGACCACACTTACTGTATCTCTTCACTACACACTCATTCTGCCGTTTGCGGAACAGCAGGATCCCAGCGTCGAGCGTCCGCGCATTTACGGTTACACCGCCCGGCAGGTAAACCTGGCGAACTGGTATCCGTTCATCGTACCGTATCAGGCTGGGGCAGGCTGGGTGCTACACGATCCCTGGTATTATGGCGAGCACCTGGTCTACGAAGCCGCCGACTATGAAGTCATCCTGACAAGCGACCCGTCCGTGATCGTGGCTGCCAGCGGATTTGCTGAACCGCTGGGTAATAGCATTCGTTACAGCCTGACAGCCGGGCGAACTTTTGTGATCTCTGCCAGCCCAGAATTCCTGACTGCCGTTACGCAGGTTGACGAAGTGACCGTCACCAGCTACTTCTTTCCATTTTTCGAAGGTCCTGGGCAGGCCGTATTGGACGTAAGCGCCAAGGCGATTCAGCTGTACAGTCAACGCTTTGGGCCCTATCCGCACAAATCATTGGCAGCTGTAATGGGTGATTTTAACGACGGTATGGAATATTCTGCTTTCTACTTCTTGCCGCGCGATTTTTACAATCTGTACGATAATACTCCCCAGAATTACCTGACCTTCGTGGCGGCTCACGAAACCGCGCACCAATGGTGGTTCGAACGCGTTGCTAATGATCAGGCCCAGGCGCCCTGGCTGGATGAAAGCCTGTGTACCTACAGTGAGCGGTTGTATTACGAAACATACCACCCTGAATTGGTCGAATGGTGGTGGCCATATCGTATGTATTATTACGATCCTAGCGCCAAAATGGACATTCCTATTTACGAAGGCACTGGTTTCCAACCGTACACTAACGCCACGTATTTTGTCGGTGCGCATTTTCTCGAAGACCTGCGCGCGCGCATTGGCGATAATACCTTTTTCGCTTTTCTGGACAATTACGCCACGCAACTGGACGGAAAGATCGCTACTCCGAATGATTTCTTTGCTCTTTTGCGCCAGCACACAAGCGTGGACTTCTCGGACCTAGTTGCCACGTACTTTGCTAACTCTTACTAAATCATCACGATGAAGATACTCCGCACGCTCAGTGTATTCTGCGGTTTGATACTCCTGGTATCCTGCGCATACACCATTGTAGAGCCGACCGCTTCACATCCGCCCTTCTACCTGGTCACCGTTGATCCGAACGCCAGCCCCACTGCGACTCCTTTCCAGCCGGCCGCCGAGAGCCTCACACCGCCACCAACCATGACGCTGGCTCCCAGCAAGACGCTGCTTCCCAGCCCCACAGCCTCGGTAACGCCGACAATCCCCCCCTTGGCTACAGCCACCGATTACCCAACATCTATTCCTCCAACCGCCCCGCCAGCCTCTGCATCAACTCGTCCACAATATACTTTCCATGTGATCTTCGATTATTCCGGCCGCCAACTGGCCGTTGACGAGACCATACACTACACCAACATGACCGGTGTGTCGCTATCAGACATCGTGCTGGCAGTGGAACCCAATCTCTCTGCCAACAGCTTTTCGCTGGAAACGCTCTTTCTGGATGGTGTCACACCAAACTATGAATTGAACGGCCACCGCCTGACGGTTTTCCTACCCCAACCTTTGGGCCCCGGTGGTACGCTCAATCTATCGATGCGTTACCGGCTGGCGATCCCGCCCAAGCGCTTTAATCATCCGCATGGTTATCTTGGTTACCAGATCAACCTGACCGAGTGGTATCCGTTCATTGTTCCTTACCGTGCGGGGTGGGTGCTGCATGATGCCATGGGCTTTGGCGAGCATTTGACCTATGATTCAGCGGATTTCGAAGTCAATATGAAGGTGCCGGAGGCGGGCATAACTGTAGCCGCCCCAGCGCTGGCCGAACCAAACGGCGAATGGACGCGCTATCGCTTGCAGGGTGCGCGCACGTTCGTGTTTTCGGCCAGCGATCGTTATGTGATGTCAGAATCGGCTGTCGGGGCTGTGGTGATCCGCACGTATTATTTTTCCATGCACACTGGTGCGGGCGAAGGCATGCTCAGGGCTGCGGTGCAGGCCGTGGGTCTGTTCGAGGCTAAATTCGCCCCTTATCCATACCAGGTCCTCAACGTTGTAGAAACCGAAAGCGCAGACGGGCAGGAGTATGACGGCCTGACCTTCTTGAGTTCGGATTTTTACGATCAGTACGGAGGCTCGGCCAGGAGCAACATGGTCAGCATCGGTGTGCACGAGATCGCGCATAACTGGTGGTTTGGGCTGGTGGGCAATGACCAGGCGCTGGAGCCCTGGCTGGACGAGGCGCTGGCAACCTACAGCGAGCGCATCTTCTACGAGTTCACCAATCCGAACTACATCAACTGGTGGTGGAATTTCCGCGTGAACTATTTCAGCCCCAGCGGTTGGGTGGACACCTCGATATACGAGGGTGGTAATTTCAGGGCTTACACCAACGCCACCTACCTGACCGGGGCTTACTTCATGGAAGACCTGCGCGTACGCATGGGTGACGGGGATTTCTTCAATTTCTTGAAAGATTATGCCGCCCGCT
>CAZCPP010000210.1:2731-7212 GCA_964500655.1 uncultured Anaerolineaceae bacterium
GTTACAAACACGCCACTGGCGCGGACTTTTTTGCCGTCGTGCGTGCAAATACGAATGCCAACATCAATTCTCTGATCAATACTTACTTTAAGGGCTCTTATTGAGGCAAATGATGTAAAAAACAGCACCGGTTCACAGAGAGTGTGAAATCCGGTGCTGACATTAATACTATAAAACTTAGGGTTATGGTTTGTATTCACCATATCCTTTCCACGAATGTTGCGCCAACAATTTATCATCTAAATACTCATCCTCATCAAAAAATAATATTACCTCAACCACACTGGTTGCAGTTACGTAATAATTCCCCTCGGAAATTTCTGGCAGCGCCATGCGGGCTTGATACTTATCATAGTAAAGCATTACTTGTTTCGCAATCACCTCATCAAAAAATGCCCAAAAATACACATGATCTGGTTCACCATAGAATTTGATCACATCTTTCAAATATAGGGGGAAATAGGGGTATATTTCAATAATTTCTACTAAACCTGATGACGGATCTGCGTCAGAATATAAAAAAGTATCCCTTGATATCAAATCATTACATATGATGCTCCCATTAGGAGGCTTAGTGCAAGAAGGTTGATACAAATACTGGCCCAAAAAGCTATCAGTAACTTTTTCGATGGGTGTCTCTCCCGGTGTTATTCCCAAGAAACAAGGTGCCATACATGGCTCACCCGCGAGAAATCCATGTTCTTGAAAGATATGTGCTTCGCTTGTTTGCAAGGCACGCTCCGTAGAGTTCGGGGTCTTGGTCGGTACTCTGGTATGAATTACTGGCACCTTTGTTTTTGTCGGGGTTTGAGATGGCTCTGGTAAAGGTGTGGGGAAAACACTGCAGGCAGCCAGATTTTGAATAAACAAAGCTAACAGAATTATTGCTCTCTTCATGAACGCTCACTCCCTAATAAATTGTTCCTGGACACATGAAAACTTCCGGTAAAAAATCAGTAGGATTTGGTGCTATGGATAAGTTCCATACCCTGTCCAAGTATCTTGTGCTAATGATTTATACTCCAAATATTCTCCCTCATCCAAAAAGACTATTTCTACTACCTCACTAAGCTCTGAAACTTCATATTTAGCCTCATAAATTTCTTTTAGTACTAAACTCGTTTGTAGAGTATCAAAATAAAGGTAAATTTCTATAACAGTCTCCGCACCCCAGCTAACGAATCCCATAAATACATTTGATCTGGTTCTCCATAATGTTCGATAATATCCCCTAGAAAAATGGGAGGACTTGGAGAATAACCGATTCCATCCACAAGTTCTGTCGACGAGTTGGGCGAAATTCGAATAATATCAAATGTTCCAGGCAAAGAGCACCCAATTATTCCATACAATGAATCATACTTACAATCCCAAATGGAATGATATAAATGTTCGCTTAAAACATCTAACACACTATCAAATGGTGTTTCACCAGGAGTTATCCCGAGAAAACAGGGAGCCAAACACGGGTGTCCAGAGAGAAACACTAAATCTTTCAAGATTAATGCTTCAGAAGTTAGAACTATGTTTTTCTTAGGATCTTTAGTAGGGGTGATTGTATGAGTTGCAGATATATTTTTCTGAGTAGGGGGTATTATATAGGTTGCAGGAATCTTCGTCTGAATTGGGGTTTGGGATGGTATCGGTGTTGGAAGAACATTGCAGGCAGTAAAGCACAGAATGATAAAAAACAATGAAAATGTTTCTTTCTTCATAGACACTCGCTCCCTTAATAGTTTTTGACCATTATTCGATAAAAGCCATTATACTTACTCCCTGGAAAGAGCGATATGAATTACGAGACAACCTACATCGAAACCAATGGCGTTAAACTACACCTCACTACGGTTGGCCCCAAGGACGGGCAGCCGGTGGTCTTATTGCATGGTTTTCCAGAGTTCTGGTACAGCTGGCGTAAGCAGATCCCGGCCCTGGTCAAAGCGGGCTACCGTGTTTTTGCCCCCGATCAGCGTGGTTACAACCTGAGCGACAAGCCTAAAGGGATCAAGCCCTACCGTTTGGATACGCTGGCGAAAGATATTCTAGGCCTGATCGATTTCCTGGGTTATGAAAAAGTACACTTGATCGGGCATGACTGGGGCGCAGTGGTGGCCTGGGCCTTCGCGCTGTGGTATCCAGACCGTTTGCACAGGTTGGGTATCCTGAACGTCCCGCATCCGGCTGTCATGTCTCGTTTTTTGCGCCGTGACTTCGAGCAAATGCGCCGGTCATGGTACATGTTTTTCTTCCAACTACCCTGGCTGCCGGAATATTTCTTGCGGGTAAATGACTGGCAAAACGGCGCCCGTGCCTTGCGAGGAGTCGGGAAGCCACACTCCTTTTCGAAGGATGATATAGTCCAATACAAGCAAGCCTGGTCTCAACCCGGGGCGATGAGGGCCATGCTCAATTGGTATCGAGCTCTGCTACGCTATCGACCTAAATTTCCGCAAGGTATGCGCGTGAACCATCCCATGCTGATGATCTGGGGCATGCAAGACAGCGCGCTCAGCCACCGCATGGCGCGCCCCAGCCTGGATTTTTGTGAGGATGGTATGTTGGTGTTCTTTGAAGTTGCCAGCCATTGGGTGCAGCACGATGAAGCAGAGGCTGTCAATCAGATATTAATAGAATTTCTTGAAGGAAAATACGATTCACGAGAGGGTAACGAATGACAAGACACGATCCACATTCCTATGCCGATTTGACGCAGGGGGTGATTAAACATATCGATCTGCGTATCAAAGCCGATTTTGAAACTCAAATTTTGAACATTGAAGTAGATTATCAATTGGACGAGCCGGTTAACGGCTCATTCTTTTTGGATACCTTCAAGATCGATCTTGAAGTTGCATATGCGAATGGTGAAGCGTTGCGTTGGGAGTATGACGAAGAAGATGAGCTGTTGGGAGAACGACTGCATTTGAAGGAACTGGAGGGCGTCTCATCTTTCACGCTTGCCTTCAACACTTCACCTGATGCGCGCGCATTACAATGGTTACCAAGTGTTCAAACCGCTGGTGGAGAACACCCCTTCCTGTATAGCCAATGCCAGTCCATTCATACCCGTAGCGTGTTACCCTGTCAGGATACACCCTCAGTACGTTTCACGTTTTCTGCGGAGGTAGAGGTTCCCAAACCGTTGACCGCTGTGGTGGCAGCCGAGCAGGTCGAAGTCGAGGATCGAGGCGAAACACAGGTTTTCCGCTATAAGATGACGCAAGCGATCCCATCCTATTTGTTTGCGCTGGGAGCTGGCAACCTGGCTTTCCGTGAGTTGGGACCTCGAACTGGTATCTACGCTGAACCGGAGATTATCGAAGCCGCTGCCTGGGAATTCGCCGAAAACGAAGAGAAGATCGTGGAAGCGGAGAAACTGCTGGGACCGTATTTGTGGGGACGTTTCGATCTGTTGATCCTGCCACCATCGTTTCCATATGGCGGGATGGAAAATCCACGCCTGACCTTCCTAACGCCTACTTCGATTCTCGGAACGCGCGGTCAAACCGCCCTGATCACACATGAACTAGCACACGCCTGGACGGGCAACCTGGTGACCAACGCCACCTGGGAAGATTTCTGGCTGAACGAAGGCTGGACGACCTACGCCGAAGCGCGTATCACTGAGGTACTGGAAGGCAAAGAGGTGGCTGATCTGATAGCCGTCTATGATGAAAAACGGTTGTTCGAGATTATGGAACGCATTGGCGAGGATTCTCCCCTGACCAGCTTATATGTTCCTTCGGAAGGTCGTGATCCCGATACGACTTTTACCATCATCCCCTACCTCAAAGGGTGTTTCTTAATCAAAGAGTGTGAGTACGCCGTGGGGCGAGAGCGATTTGATGATTTTATTCAAAAATATACCGGCAAATATCAGTTCCAATCCCTGACGACAGAGGCCTTTTTGGAATACTTCGAGAGTGAACTCCCCGAAGTGTTTGAAAAAGTAGATCTTAAGCAATGGATTTATGAAACAGGGTTTCCGGAAAACCGCAACAAGCCACAATCGGATTTATATGATGAAGTACAGGAAGTTCTAGCTACTTATCAGAAAGGGAAAAGGCCAACCAAAGAACAGGTTGCCCACTGGCATCGCTATCAAATCATGTCTTTTACGCAGGCTTTACCGAAACAGATCCCGGTTGAGGATTGTAAATATTTCGAAGAAATCCTTGATTTGGAAAGCAAGAACGATAGCGATCACTTTTCCCGCCTGTACGCAATTTGCATCAATAGTGGGTATGAAGAGATATTACCGCGGGTTGAAGAATTTGTTGGCCGGGTTGGCCGCATGTTGTACACCCAACCAATATTTCGGGCCTTAATAGCGGCAGATTGGTCCAGAAAACATGCCCGCCGCATCTTCGAAGCTGTCCGCCATCGTCACCACAAGATATCTGCCCACGTAATTAATAAAATACTTGAACCGAAATTCCACGTCTGATATATTTTGCCAACATTTTCACCCTTCCAGAGTG
>CAZCPP010000211.1:0-7204 GCA_964500655.1 uncultured Anaerolineaceae bacterium
TTTCCCTTGTCGATTCAGCCTGTTATTCAACCTAAACGGGCAAAGTCCTGATATAATATAGTTAGTTGGTTGCTCCAACATACTAATTCCTATGACTCCACAAAATACCGCCGATCAGGCTCTCGTACGTGAATTGAATTTATCTCTAGTGTTTCAGCACATACATAATAAAGCACCTGTGTCTCGAGCAAAGATTGCTCAAGCGACAGGCTTGAATAAATCTACCGTTTCTAGCCTTGTCGAGTCACTCCTGGAGCGAAAGCTGATACATGAAACTGGAATCAACTCGGTCGGCACCGGTCGCCCCGCTACCCAGCTGGAAATCAACCCTCAAGCGGGGGGAATTATAGGAACAGAATTTGGAGTCGATTTTGTGGCTGTAGCTTTAACAGACTTCACCGGAAACATATTATGGCGAGAAACAGCAGCTGTTAACCCTGCAGATGCCCAAGAGAAAACTCTTACACAGACCTTGGAGTTGATCCATAAAGCCATAATGTACTGCCAATCACAAAATCAACACATTTTTGGTCTGGGGCTTTCAGTTCCCGGAACGGTAGATTTAGATGGCGGCATGTTAATTTTTGCACCAAATTTACAATGGCGTAATGTACCCCTGCAAGATTTCTTTTCCGATAAAACAGGCCTAAAAGTCTACATAGAAAATGATGCCAATTCTGCCGCGATTGCCGAATATTTGTTTGGGGTGGCTCAGCAGGTTCAAAATTTCATATTTGTATATGCTGGAATAGGTATTGGCGGCGGTTTATTTCTCAACGGCAAATTGCATCGTGGAAACAATGGGTATGCCGGCGAAATTGGGCACTCCCCCATCATGGCCGAGCCCTATTATTTGCTCTGCCATTGTGGGAACCGTGGCTGTTGGGAAACATATGCCAATCAATATTCAATTATTCAAAGAGTGCAAACCCGCCTAGAATCTAACCAAAACAGCAGCGTCCCTCGCCTGATGGAAGAACAGAATTCTCCGCTTTCAATTTCAATTATCAAGCATGCAGCCGATGCTGGTGATAACTTAGCACTAGATTCTCTGACAGAAACTGGAGGCGCAATGGGGCTTGGTTTTGCTAATCTCATAAACATCTTTAATCCAGAAAAAATTATATTAGGTGGCCCTCTTAGTATCGTTGGAAATTATCTTCTACCCCCAATTAAAGAAGCAGCATTGAAACAATCAATGCCAGAAACTGGTTCGAAAGTCGATATCCTCCAGTCCAGCTTTGAAACCGATGCAAGTCTGATTGGAGCTGTAAGTATCGTTGTAGACGACATTTTGTCGAATCCCACTCATGTAGAAAGGAGGTGATAGATTATAGATTGCCTAAACTTAAGTAAGTATCGTTGTAGACGACATTTTGTCGAATCCCACTCATGTAGAAAGGAGGTGATAGATTATAGATTGCCTAAACTTAAATCAATTTGCTACTTACCCACATTAAAGATAATAAAAGGAGAAGAATAATGACAAAGAAAATGTGGTATAGCCTGATCGCTGTACTAATCCTAACAACTACAATCCTTTCAGCCTGTGGTGGAGCTGCAACTCCAGAACCAGAAGAAACTAAACTGGCGGTTGGCGTTGTTCTACCCACAAGGGAAGAGCCGCGCTGGATCCAAGATGAGACCCGCTTCAAAGATGCCTTCGAAGCTGCTGGCTACGACGTTGAGATACTCTTCAGCGAGGGCGACTCCGCCAAGGAAAAGACCAACGTTGAAAACCTGATCACCAAGGGCGTCGAAGTCATCATCATCTGCCCGCATGATGGCACCGCCGCAGCCGCGGCTGCCGAAGCCGCCCGCGCGGCTGATGTGAAGGTGATCTCCTACGACCGCCTGATCCGCGAAACCGAGGCGGTCGACTACTATGTCACCTTCGACAGCATCTCGGTTGGCGAAGCCCAGGCACAATACCTGGTTGATAAAGCCTCCGGCTCCGATAACCCGCTCTACCTGTATGCTGGCGGTGATTTTGACAACAACGCCTTCATCTTCTTCGAAGGCGCCTGGAACGTGCTGCAACCCAAGATCGCTGACGGCACATTCTACGTCGTCAACTCCAGCGAAGCGGTTGCCCTGCAGGATAAGGCGACCCTGACCCGCGACGAGATGGGCCAGATCATCGGCCAGGTCACCACCGCATGGGATTTCGACACCGCCAAGACCCTGGCTGAATCTCACCTGACCGCCGCCTCCGCTGATGACAAGGGAGATGTCTTCCTCCTGGCACCGAATGACGGCACCGCTCGCGCCATCGCCGATGCCTTCGCTGCCGATGCAGATATCTCAAGCTACGTGGTCAGCGGCCAGGATGCTGAGATCGCTTCCGTACAGTACATCATCGACGGCAAGCAGTCCATGACCGTCCTGAAAGACGTCCGCACCCTGGTGGCCGATTCCATCGCCGCTGCAGTTGCCTATCTCGAAGGCGGCGCACCTCCGGAAACCAACTCCTACAACAACGGTGTCTTCGATGTACCAGCGGCACCCTCCGAGGTCATCACGGTCGATCAGAGTAACGTCAAAGAAGCCGTTATCGACTCTGGTTACTGGGATGCCAGCGAGTTCACTGGCCTAGATGAAATGGGGGCAGAGGTATCTGGTTCAGTAGGCGTTGTTCTACCCACAAGGGAAGAGCCGCGCTGGATCCAAGATGAGACCCGCTTCAAAGATGCCTTCGAAGCTGCTGGCTACGACGTTGAGATACTCTTCAGCGAGGGCGACTCCGCCAAGGAAAAGACCAACGTTGAAAACCTGATCACCAAGGGCGTCGAAGTCATCATCATCTGCCCGCATGATGGCACCGCCGCAGCCGCGGCTGCCGAAGCCGCCCGCGCGGCTGATGTGAAGGTGATCTCCTACGACCGCCTGATCCGCGAAACCGAGGCGGTCGACTACTATGTCACCTTCGACAGCATCTCGGTTGGCGAAGCCCAGGCACAATACCTGGTTGATAAAGCCTCCGGCTCCGATAACCCGCTCTACCTGTATGCTGGCGGTGATTTTGACAACAACGCCTTCATCTTCTTCGAAGGCGCCTGGAACGTGCTGCAACCCAAGATCGCTGACGGCACATTCTACGTCGTCAACTCCAGCGAAGCGGTTGCCCTGCAGGATAAGGCGACCCTGACCCGCGACGAGATGGGCCAGATCATCGGCCAGGTCACCACCGCATGGGATTTCGACACCGCCAAGACCCTGGCTGAATCTCACCTGACCGCCGCCTCCGCTGATGACAAGGGAGATGTCTTCCTCCTGGCACCGAATGACGGCACCGCTCGCGCCATCGCCGATGCCTTCGCTGCCGATGCAGATATCTCAAGCTACGTGGTCAGCGGCCAGGATGCTGAGATCGCTTCCGTACAGTACATCATCGACGGCAAGCAGTCCATGACCGTCCTGAAAGACGTCCGCACCCTGGTGGCCGATTCCATCGCCGCTGCAGTTGCCTATCTCGAAGGCGGCGCACCTCCGGAAACCAACTCCTACAACAACGGTGTCTTCGATGTACCAGCGGCACCCTCCGAGGTCATCACGGTCGATCAGAGTAACGTCAAAGAAGCCGTTATCGACTCTGGTTACTGGGATGCCAGCGAGTTCACTGGCCTAGAATAAAACATAAAAGGCTTCTAAAAATAAGGAATAGTGATGGAAAATCCATCACTATTCCTTTATAATTGAGTTTAATTTTTTGTATCATTGTTTAAAATAATTATTTATCTCAACCTCCATTATCCTCAACCAAAAGGATGTGTTTATGGCACCTACAACAGAAACTACATCTGTCGTGGAAATGCGAAATATCAAAAAGAATTTTGGCGCTGTCCAGGCATTGCGCGGGGTAGACCTGGCACTACATCACAATGAAGTGCTGGGGCTAATGGGTGACAATGCAGCAGGTAAATCCACCCTAATGAAGGTTCTCAGCGGAGCCTATATCCCCGATGATGGAGAAATCCTTCTCGATGGTGAGGCGGCACACATTACCAACCCTATGGATGCGCGCCGCCAGGGAATCGAAATGGTTTATCAGGATTATGCCCTGGCCAACAATCTTGATGTGGCCGCGAATGTTTTCATGGGACGCGAAGTAGTTCGACTGAAATTTGGTCCGATTGGGGTGATGGATTTTCGTAATATGGAGCAGGAAACTAAAAGCTTGCTAAACCGCCTCAAAATCGACGTGCAATCTGTACGCCAAAAAGTAGAAAGACTCTCTGGCGGTCAGCGACAGGCAATCGCCATCGCTCGCGCGACAGCTTTCAACGCCAAAGTGATCATCATGGATGAGCCCACAGCGGCATTAAGTGTAGCAGCTATTGACCAGGTGCTTGAATTAATAAAGGAGCTCAAAGCGCAGGGTGCGTCAATCATCATCATCAGTCATCGCCTGGAAGATATCTACCAGGTCAGTGACCGAATGATCGTGTTACGCCAGGGCCGTAAAGTCTGCGACACACCTGTAGAAGGTGACTTACACGAGTTTCGCGAGCGCGTGGTGGCCTACATGATAGGCGCCAGAGACGACTGCAAAGATACACCAGTTGCTGGATAGGCGCGAGGAGGCTCAAAATGACATTCATCAATGACCTGCGCAAATCGTTTCGCGAGAACATACGTGATTACGGTATGTTCATCGCCTTATTCGTTATTATGTTGTTTTTTACTTTTACAACGGACGGATTATTCATTTCATCAAGAAATCTGGTCAACCTGGTCAACCAGACCGGTTACATTGCCGTATTGGCGGTAGGAATGACCCTGGTCATTGTCATCCGGCATATTGACTTATCGGTTGGATTTTTGGCCGGTTTCCTTGGAGCAGTGGCAGCGATCGCCATGGTGAACTGGAATCTACCGGTTTATGTTGTTATTCCGCTTGTTTTGGGATTAGGCATAATCGCCGGGTTGATCACATCATTCCTGGTGGCTAATCTAGGGATTCCGGCCTTTGTCGCCACCCTGGCAGGCTGGTTAGGTTACCGGGGAGCCTTACAACTCTCCACCCGTGCTACCGGCACCATCGTCATTCCAAACGATGCATTCAACGCGATCGGAAATGGATTTATTCCGGATATTCCTAATATTGGGATACTACCTGATTTACATAAATTCACTTTGATCATTGGATTGCTAGGCATTATCCTTTTCGCATCAAGCGAAATCATCAGCCGCATCAGGATGATAAAGAACGGAATTGAAGTCGTATCGAATGAGATGTTCATCCTCAGGCTATTGCTCATCTCAGCTCTAATTGGCGGCATCGCTTGGATATTAGCCGGGTACCAGGGCCTTTCATGGACCGGAGTGGTTGTATTGATCGTGGCGATTTTATATAATTTCATCACCACCAAGACAGTTCTAGGCAGACACATCTACGCCGTCGGCGGAAATCCTGAGGCGGCTGAATTGAGCGGTATCCGCGTCAAGCGAATAACACAAATCGTATTTGGATCCATGGGCATGCTGGCGGCTCTTTCGGGAATGCTATATGCAGCCCGACTACAATCCGCCACTACTACAGCAGGAAACTTGTTCGAACTGGATGCCATTGCCGCTGCTTTTGTCGGCGGTGTATCGGCGGCAGGCGGTGTAGGAAGTGTAATTGGATCGCTCATCGGCGCATTGGTGATGACATCATTAACAAGTGGTATGAACCTAATGGGCGTTGATATTTCTTACCAATACATCGCTAGGGCAATGGTGCTTGCTGCCGCTGTAATATTTGATGTTGCTACCCGAAATAGAGATAAATAAAGTAGAAATTACTTTTCTTGTTTCAATAAAGGAAAATATTCTAGCAAAGAAAAAGTAGACCAATTTGAAATAGTGAAATTCAAAAAAACTTCCGAAAAGCATAGAAAATAATATTTCTATGCTTTTTATGTTTTCTAGGTATAATTACCTCACTATACTCTTAAGACTGGAGGTTAACATGGCAAGTGTAACGTACGACCACGTATACAAACGTTTTGGAGAAGTTGTAGCTGTCAACGACATGGATGTCCAAGTCGCTGACAAAGAATTTTTGGTGCTTGTTGGCCCATCGGGTTGCGGCAAGACCACAGCTCTACGCTTATTGGCGGGCCTGGAAGAAATTAGTGAAGGCGAGATCTTAATTGGTGACCGCGTTGTAAATGACGTGGCCCCAAAAGATCGTGACATTGCCATGGTATTCCAGTCCTATGCTCTCTACCCTCATCTTTCCGTTTATGACAATATGGCTTTTGGTCTGAAACTGCGGAAACTCAGCAAGGCTGAGATCAAACGTCGGGTAGGCGAGGCAGCTGATATCCTTGGTATCCACGATATGTTGGAACGCAAACCGCGCCAACTATCAGGCGGCCAACGCCAACGTGTAGCAGTTGGCCGGGCAATCGTGCGTGAACCAAAAGTATTCTTATTCGATGAACCACTCTCGAATCTAGACGCCAAGCTTCGTGTTGCAATGCGCGCCGAGATCAGCAAACTGCATCAGCGGTTGCAAACAACATTCATCTATGTGACACACGACCAGGTAGAGGCCATGACTATGGCTACACGTATCGCGGTGATCAACAACGGGATTTTGCTACAAGTTGACACACCTCAAAACCTATATGACACACCCAACAATCTCTTTGTAGCTGGTTTCATCGGCTCCCCTGCGATGAACTTCTTTCCCTCAAAGCTGAAGAAGGCTAATGGAAAATTGCACGTTGATGCGGGCACATTTTCAGTTGCAATTCCCGATAAAAACGCCAAGCCGTTTCAAGCCCATGAAGGTAAGAACGTTATCTTCGGAATTCGCCCAGAGGATATTCACGATCCGAATTTCAAACCTGCAAACGTGAATACTGAAAACATCGAGGCACAAGTGGATGTAACCGAACTGATGGGCAATGAAATCTTTTTGCACATGCTCAGCGGTGATAATAGTTTCGTTGCTCGCATCGACCCACGCTCAAAGATGAATGTCGGTGAAAAAGCCCAGATCGCGATTGACATGGATAACTTCCACCTCTTTGATGCAGAAACTGAAGAGGCAATTCGCTAATATATCGTTTTTCAAGAGTTTCAAAACATCAAAATTAACTAAACAAGAGTTGGCAGTTCAAGTTGCCAACTCTTGTTTTTATTAAATGAATTATACACTCATGTTACGCAGTTGAGTAAAGGATAAGCGGATAAAATCAGGTCAAGGAGG
>CAZCPP010000212.1:0-7177 GCA_964500655.1 uncultured Anaerolineaceae bacterium
AACTTTTGCTGTTTTGAGGAGGGTCTAGCACCCTTTTTGCAGTAGAGTCACATGAGTCTTATTGCAGGAAATATTTGCAATTCAACGCCAATGATAAACAATCATGTTTTCCCCTCCCAGGTCAGGTCCTACCCCGTTGGTAATGAAAACTGGTTCAGCTTGCTCGGTCAACATGGGATAAAACTCCGGGAATGCTATCAAATACGTTGCACCACCACGATCTAAAAAGGTGGCCAACTGGCCCTCGTCGCGAATGAAGGGAATTACTTCAGGCGAAATCAAGCCGGCCAGGTCAAGCAGCTCATGATTATCATAATATCCCAGCGCCCCAATATCGTGGGCTGCAATTACCTCTCCAGGAGGTATATTTTCAGATACCCAACGCGCAGAAACTACCATTTCGCTTTCGATAATGGATACATCCTTAGCAAATGTATTCGCACCAACTAACCAAAAAGCTACACACAAAATTCCAGCCAGCAGATTCCAGGCAGTTACAGTCCTCCACTGATAGCGCCTAAAGAGCTTTGATTTCGAAAAAGTGATTAATGCCTGTAAGCCCCATAAAAAGAATATTGGCATCGCAGGTATGATATAGCGTCCATGCTGATAAACTGGTAGGCGCTGGACATACAACAATAGATAGCCTGTAAACCACACCATCCCAACGAGAGACCCCCAAGCACGTTTTCGGACAGACAATACGAGCCAGCCAATTACACCCGGGAGCAGAGCCAAACTTGGCCCGGCCAGAAATTGTAGAGCCAACTCTCCAAAGCGGGATAAAAACGGACGCGCTTGCCAGGCTGCATATTCGGCCTGTTTGGCATAGAACGTGTTCGGCATGGGAGTTTCAGCCAGGATCAGATTGAATAACAGGTAGGGAACAAACAGGGATGCGAATCCTATAATTGCAAGACTCAATTCCCGCCAACGCTTCTTTCCAGGATTTTTACCTGCGAGCGCATAGACAACGATCGGCCCGAGCAACGTGATCCCGTCTGGGCGCACCCAAACACTCAGGCCTGCGAGCAAACCCATCGTCATAAAACGACGCGAGCCGCTCATGATCATGCCCAACACTATCGTAAGTAGTAGCCCGTGGAAGAGCGTTTCCATGCCCGAGGCCGCCGACCATACCAAGTGCCACTCTGCGATCAGGAACAATCCCGCCCAGGGAATGCGGCTTTGGTATTCGGGAATATTATGCCTGACAACCAATTCACCCATTATCCCCATGCCCCAAAGCAAAAGGGCGCCAAGCAAATACGTCCAAATGTAAGGAGCCAGCTTGAGGAAGAAGCCGATGGAGAGTAACGCAGTCCACAAGGGGGCAGTTGACCCAGCTGATGGCCTGCCAGGTTGAAAAGCCCATTCTCCAAATTCAGCCAGGTTGCGCGCATAGGTTAAATGAATCCATGAATCATCCAGTGGGAATCCAATACCATAATTTAGTGCGCTGGCAGCCAGATACACTGCCACACTGATAATGCTGGCCAAAGCCAGAACCCAGAGGATGCTTTTATTCGGCAGGGTGAAGCGCATAAATACGCGCATCTTCTACCTCCCCGAGATATTCCAGACCTGGATTAATTTCATAGCGCTCATAAATTGCCTGATATTCTTCCAATACGCCTCCCGGCTCCAATACAAAATATTTGGCTTCATAACGGGCAGCTAATGCCAGAATTGTATCCGGCCCTCCTGGCGGCATGACGATGGTAGGACGACCACTAGTAATGTAGTATCCCGCCGGATTGCGAACGATAGCAATTTCTTCTGGTTTTGCCCCCTGATCAACCAGAAAATGTTCAACTTTTGTATAAAGTTCTTCCTCTGGCTGCCAGCCCGGACCCAGAATACGTAATTGAACAATTACAGCTGACAACAACACACACACCAGCACCAACATTCCTTGAAACACTGTACCTGCATGCTTAGCACTCAATATGTTGCGGCGGTATAGGACTTCAACAAATCGATTGAGGCCAAGCGGGGCAAGCACCCACCAAAAGGGTTGAAAGGCAGCCCCGGCATGGAAGAAGCCGCCACGCGCTCCGGCAAGCGGGAATACGAGTGTCATCACAATCAGGAGGATCAACCACCCCCAACCAGCCATTTTCGTGCGGATATCCTGACGGAGATGCCAATAGCCAATTAAAATAAAGGGAAACAACAAGATGACACCTTGCGCGCCGAAGGCATTCATCAGGTTCATGCGTAAAGCCCAAAAACGGACTTTCAGGGCTTGATTCCAACCAGCCTGCAACCAGGCTTCAAAATTAACCTGATCGGCGGGGAAGGCAAAGGTGTCGTTGTAATTCGTGAGCCAGAGGATGCGACTGCCGCCGGGCGCCAGTGGTGAGCCAAAAACTGACATATTACGGGCATACCAGGGCGCCATAATCAATAAATACCCAAGAACTAAAAGAAACCCAGAGCCTACAAATGAACCTAATTTTCTTTTTGTGGATTGTTCGCTTGTATTTGCATGCCACAACCCAAGCAAGCCGACCAGGCCAAGCCAAAGGGCGCCATCGCTGCGAGCCAGGTTCATCAGCCCGCATAGCAAGCCCATAATAAGGAATGACCACCAGCGTTTATTTTTTACCAGCAAGAAAATCAAGGCACCAAATAACAAGAAGGGGCCATAATTATCGGTAACTGGTAAAAAAGGAAGGTAATAGACAGAGAAAACGGCCAGCAAGCCCGAAGTAAGGGCCAGATCGCGGCGTTCCGTGATATCCAACGCCAATTTAGCGGTCAGTGGTGGGATACAGGCAGCAATGAGGATAAAAATCAGTCGGGCAGCGGCGAAGGTATGCTGCCCTGTGATGAACATACTGAAAGCAGCCAAAATGGATGAGAGCGGCAACCAGTAGGTATGCGAGGGATGCGGCAATCCTTCTGGATCGTCCAGGTAGTTCCACAGGAAGGGTTCGGTAAAGCCTGCCCCCTGCACCAACTGCAAACCGCCGGCAAAATAATAGTCAGAGTCGAGGTAGCCAGGTAATTCCTGCAACGTTGCAACCCCGAATACCACCGCCAACCCTAATACAAAAAGGAGGCTGTAAAGGCGCCAACTCATTATGTCTCCATTTGTGTGATATTTTCAATCCAGGTGCGCGGCGGGCGGAGGATCCACCAACGCATCCAGTATAGACCGGTGGTAGTGAATAATGGCCAGATTAAAAACAAAAGCTCTTTGTCGGACATACTTGTTATCGGAGACACCCCTTGAAAATATAGCAACCAGGGAATACCGAAAAAAAACAATAGTAACATAACCGCAATTACATTTCCCAGTTTACCCCAACGCTCACGAGCAACCACTATGAGTAACATCAACGGCATGCTAAGCAGAACAAGGTGATCTAATTGCAGGCGATGTCCAAGCAGAGGCGTGACCGCTAATGTTAGAGAAACTGCCCAAGCAAAACGTTGGGATTTTACGTCCTTGGCTGCGCGCCACTCATAACCAAGTGAAACCATTAACACAGCTGCCAGTATCCAACTAAAGATCCTCCCATAAGCGGGCCAAAGGGAAATGAAAATTTCGCGGGCCGAAAACCCAAAGCCCAAACGCAGACTATTCCAGGCAGCACGCCAAAAAGGTAGCACCCAGCCCGGATAAATAAAATATGAAATGACAGAAAAAATAAAGATCAACATAACCGCCCCAAAAAATACGCGCCAACGCTTCTCCCAAATAACCCACAAAATGACAAATAATAGAAATGGGCCGGCTATTTCCCATAGAAAACTGGATAATACAATCAGAATGCCGGTTATTTCGTCGGTTCCCGCGCGTAAGGAGAAAATGATGGCGAGCAAAGCCAACCCGAGCAGAATCGTTAGAGAGCCCTCAAGAAAGGCTAAATAGGCATACAAAGACACAAAACACAGGGAAAATATAATGATCCTGAAGACATTTGGCACACTCCTGCGGAGAAGACGGTAACTAAAGAAGATCATCGCAAACAAAGCGATCTCAGTAAGAGTCATCCAAAAAGCGCGCGCCATGAGTACATCTGGGAATAGCGCCAGTGGGAAAAACAGGATCATGACATGGAATGGGATATCCAAGATGTAGGCGTTTTCTTCGGGGAGGGCAGCACGGTCGTAAACCTGTTCCTGAACACGCGCAGGGACATATCCTGTATAGGGCTCAATGCGGTCGAATAGAAATGAACGCCCGGCTATGCGCAGCAGATGAAACTCTCCCCCGCCCGGTAAAATGCCGGTCAGGTAGTAATTCGCTGCCCCCAACGCAGTTAATACAAGGGTAACAACAACGATTAGGAGCAAAAGATTACCGACTTCTCGAAGTTTCAGCCGGTTGGGCGCTTTTTGGAAATCCTGGAATGACATCAATCCCCAATGGTATAGCGCATAATCGGGCGCGTCGGGGAGCGGCGGGCCACTTCCACAAAGCCCGCTTTTTGAAAAGCAGCCGAAAGACCGGTGTGAACAAAGGGCGCGGGCA
The DNA here is from genome assembly GCA_964500655.1 of uncultured Anaerolineaceae bacterium. Lineage (GTDB taxonomy): Bacteria > Chloroflexota > Anaerolineae > Anaerolineales > Villigracilaceae > JAABUE01. The sequence continues at coordinate 4,487 of CAZCPP010000212.1, forward strand.
TATCCTCCTGCGCATCAACAGGGTAGCCCTCGACGATTTTCCCAACCTGGGATTCAACGTAATCAATGGCGGCTTTGAGCAGCTTAACTGTCAGACCCTGGCGGCGGGCACTCTTGGCGACGAAGAAACAGGTGACCGACCAAACATCCGCATCGTCTACGGGTTTGAGCACACGGGAATGCGCCAGTTTGGGATACACAGAACGGGGTTCAACGGCGATCCAGCCAACGGGCTCATTTCCTTCAAAGGCAAGCAAGCCCGGAATAGCGCCTGATTCGACATATGATTTTTGCATCTGGCGAGTTGGTTCGCCTTTGTTCTCGTCGAAGGCTTTTCCGCGTAACTTCCAGAACATGCACCAGCACCCACCGCAAACTCCACGTGGGCCGAAGAGCTGCTCGAAATCGGTCCACAGGTCAGGGGTCAGAGAGTGAAGCGAGAAAGTAGGTGTGTCTGGCATTTAGGGAACGAGCAGCTTCAAACGCCCGGGTTGAATGGAATAGTCAAAATCCTGGACAAAATCAGGGAACAACTCGCCATCGGTATGCGCAGGTGAAGGCTGGTCGAGGTGGATGCTGATTTTGGTGGATTCAAGCTCGTACATGCCTTCCATTTCGACATAACTGCCTTCATCTTCTTTAAAAGCACGGGGCAAGGCCTGAAACATGCCCAGCCGTGTGCCACGATGGCCAAAAGCGAGCGTCAATTTGCCATCGGTCAGGTCGGCGTGCGGGGTCATGAAAAAGCCGCCCGTGCGCCGGCCGTTTCCAATCGTCACCAGGGTAAGCGGGCCTTTGTATTCGCCATCATCCCACTTGACGGTGCCGGTCCATTCCGGTTTATCCAGGATGGCCAACACGGCGGCGACCAGATAACGGGCCATGCCCTTGATCCATTGGATGCGCTCATGCTTGATGGTGACGGTTGGTTCCAGGCCAGCAGCGGAGTTGTTGACAAAGGTCCTTCCATTTAAATCCCCGAGATCCACAGCCTGGGTTTTTCCGGCCGCAATGACGCCTGCAGCCAACTCCAAGTCGGTAGGCAGTTCGGCGTTGAAGACAAAGTCGTTGGCCGATCCCAGGGGCATGATCCCAAAAGGACCAATCGGGTCATGCTCAGATTTAGCTGCGCGCACCAAACCGTGGACGGTTTCACTGACGGTGCCATCGCCCCCAGCGGCGATGATGGGCGAGAAACCTTCCCGGGCTGCACTTTCGGCCAGTTCTACGACCTGGCCTTTGCGCTGGGAAACTGCCAGTTCAAATTCCACACCGGCAGCCTGGAGGGCCGCTTCGGCTGCGGGCCAGCGGATTTGCGAGTTCCAGCGGTTTGAGTAGGGGTTCAGTATGACTTTGGCTAGCATTTCAACCTCTCCATTCGGGTAGGTGGTATTTGTATTTTATCCTGAAATTTGAAAAAGAATGATGGAACACGGAGGATACGAGCCGGGAGCGTAGCAGTTTCCTGAACTCGGGAGATTGCCACGCTCGCCATGCTCGCTCGCACGCGTGCCTTCACGCAGTGCAGACAATGAGATCAATAAGGGAATCTGTATCTTCAGATGTCGAGGGGGCTTTTGACGGACATGGCATCCGAATCGACGACCTGGGTGTAGATGAGGGTAGATTTTATATTTTTGTGCCCCAGAAGTTGCTGCACTTTGCGTATATCGTGCCCGCTTTCCAAGAGGTGCGCGGCGAAGGAGTGACGGAAGGTATGCGGCGTGACGGGTTTACCAATGTCAAGCTGCCGCGCGGCTTTGCGGACAGCCTTTTGAACGCCATTAGGTTGTAGATGATGGCGGTACAACTGGTCGGTTAGCGGGTCTTTTGAGCAATCAGCAGCCGGAAAGAGGTATTGCCAGGGCCATTCTACCCCGGCTTGGGTTAGTTTCCTGCTATTCAACCCCCCTGGCATGGAAACCCCAGCAGTGGCCCTGGCAAGGTCACGTTGATGCAGTAAACGGACTCGCTCGAGCTGGGCATGCAGGTCAGGGGTAGCAGTTTCGGGCAGGATGGTGAAGCGGTTTGAAACTTCCTTACTGTCTCGCACAAGGATGGATTTTGCGTCCAGGTCAATATCCTTGACGCGCAAGCGCAAACATTCCGAAATGCGCAGGCCGGCGCCATAGAGCAATTTGAGGATCAATTGATTGACCCCGTTGAGGAGGTCGATCAGCATCTGGATCTCAGCCCTGCTTAAAACAGTCGGCAGTCGGTTTGGGCGTTTGACGCTAAAGTTTTTAAAGTCGGCCTGGAGTTCTACTTCCAAAACTTGGCGGTACAAGAATAGCAAAGCGCTGAGAGCCTGGTTGTAGGTGGAGGCGGATATTCGTTTTTTTACGACCAGATGCGTCAGGAAGGCCTGTATCTCCAACACCCCCATTTCCCCCAGAGGGCGCTGGTCGTGAAAGTGGAGATAGCGGTCGATCCAATTCAGGTAGGTAGTTTCGGTACTGTAAGAATATCCCTTGAGGCGCAATTTTTCGCTGACTTGCTCGATCAATTTTTTATGTGTAGACGAAGTCTCCATCTGATGGCATTCCCGTTTTTGTACGTTATGTGTGCAATATCAGCAAGGTGTAGAAGTAAGGACAACGATATTATACATACAAGTGGAAGGATAAGTTTCTATTACTGAGGTTATGTTTTACTGAGCAGGCTGGCGGGAAAGGCCCAAGCGAAGCTTCAT
>CAZCPP010000213.1:0-7176 GCA_964500655.1 uncultured Anaerolineaceae bacterium
AACGAGATCCCGTCACGGCTCGCCGCGCACAACTTGTGCGTATCCTGTTACGAGAGCGGTATCTCACACGCGAAACTCTGGTCCAACGTGCGGAAGCCATGCTAGGTTTCGCCTGCTTTGGGCAAAAAAGTTGGAAAGATAATTTCTATCGTGATATGCGCGTGGTCAAGATTGCGCTAAAACAAGCAGACTTTGATCTAAAATACAGCCGGAACAAGGTAGGTCCCGGTTACTACCTTGCCGGAGAGGAATCTTTGAATCCAGATATGAAGAAGGAGATCGCCGGGGCATTGCAGGAGATCGATCAAAGACAGATCGACATCTACAAACGCATCTCCACCGCGCAAAAATTCTTCCAGGCTTGTTCCATCATCAATATGGGCAAAAAAGTGTCACTGAAAGGAAATAGATTTGAACCAGGACTATCTTAGCTTTGAAGATTTCTTGAAAATGATCCTGTCCGTTTTGGACAAAACCGGCATCGACTACATGATCGGTGGAGCTGTGGCCGTCTGGCCATGGGGAGAACCTCGTTCCACCCAGGACATTGATATTGTCATCCACCTGGGAATCAAGCAGATCAACGCCCTTTCAAAGGCATTGGAAGAAGTGGAAATATTTCTCCCACCAGACATTATTTTGGAAAACCTATCTGAAACACGCATAGACTTGCCGATCAACGCCATTCATGGCGCAAGCGGTTACAAGGCTGAAATGTTCTTGATGCGCGAAGATGATGAACTGCGCCAAACAGCCTTTGCTCGTCGTGTCAAAGTTGATTTTGGTTCCGATATCGGGAAAGTCTATATTCACAGCCCGGAAGATCTGATCATCTACAAAATGCTGTATTTCTCATTGAGCCAACAAACCAAGCACATCCGGGATATTGGGTCGATCATCAAAGTGATGGGGGAGAAATTGGATTACGATTACATTCAGAAGTGGGCGCTGGAGAAGCAGTTGACTGCGATCTGGCAGGAAATTCAGCGAGGAATTGAACCAGTATAAAGAACAAGCCTTATTTACAAATTATCATGATTTCCCAACCGCCAGGCTAAGGCGGTAAAACGCTGTGTGACCTTGTTGTTATGCACCGCAATGCCGATCGCTTTTCTGTTGCCCGCCAGCACACACAGCTTTCGTGCGCGCGTGATAGCGGTGTAGAGCAGGTTGCGCTGCAGCATGGGGTAGTGCTGGGTCACGATTGGCATGACAATCACCGGAAATTCAGAACCCTGTGCCTTGTGAACTGAGACCACATACGCCAGCGTGAGTTGGTCCGTTTCACTCCAGTCGTAGGTGACGAGACGGTCATCGAAGTCCACGCGCAGTTCCTGCTCAATCGGGTCGATCTGTTTGATAAAACCAATATCCCCGTTGTAAACATCCTTGTCATAGTTGTTCTGGGTTTGCATGACCTTGTCGCCCACACGGAAGACTGTGCCATATAGCTTTCGTTCCGGCTTGTTGTTCGCGGGCGGGTTCAGTTTTGCTTGCAGACGCTCGTTCAACATCATTACACCTGCCGGGCCACGGTACATGGGCGCCAGCACCTGAATATCATGCACAGGATCAAAATCAAACTTGCTCGGGATGCGTTCTGTTACCAGTTGCTCGATCCAATCTGCGGCGGCAACGGCATCTTCTGCAGGGAACAGATAGAAGTCACCTTCATCTTTAGAAAACTCGGGCATTTGTCCCTGGTTGATGCGGTGGGCATTGCGGATGATTTGGGAATCAGCGGCCTGACGGAAGATGGTCCTCAGACGGGTGACCGGTACCAGGCCGCTGGCGATCAGATCACGCAAGACGTCGCCTGCTCCCACAGAAGGAAGCTGGTCCACGTCCCCGACCAGCAGCAAATGCATACCGGGTCGCAGGGCTTTGAGCAGGTGGTTGGTCAAGAGCAGGTCGAGCATGGAGGCTTCGTCCACGATCAGGAAGTCTGTCGAGAGTGGGTTCTGTTCGTTGTGCTGGAAGCCTTCGACGGGGGAGAACTCCAGCAGGCGGTGGATGGTACTGGCGGGGCGCTCGCTGGCTTCGGAGAGACGCTTGGCAGCGCGGCCGGTGGGGGATGCCAGGGCGACACGTTTGTGTTCGGTTTCGAGGGTTGTGATCAGGGCTTTCAGGCAGGTGGTCTTGCCGGTGCCGGGCCCGCCCGTCAGGATACTGACCGGGTGTTGGAGCGCCATTTGCACGGCGGCACGCTGTTCTGCAGACAGGTCGCCATCGTCCATTTTGGGCAAGGTCAGGTTGTAGGCAGTGGCGTGTTCGGCCAGCGCGGCCAGACGTTCGGCTACACCTTTTTCGCCGAAGTAGAACGGGGTCAGGTAGATGACGGATGTGTTGTAGGCGGTCTGGGATTCGGAAATATTTTTGGGTTCGGAAGACTGTTTAGAAACGGGAACGGGCAGGTCGTCCAGCTTGATGCGCTCTTCCGTCATTAAGCGATCCAGCGCCGGGGGAATCAAGTCTGGTGCGACGCCCAGCAGTTCAACGGCGCGTTCGGCCAGCAGGTCTCGCGGAGCATAGACGTGGCCGCTGTTGATCATCTCGTTCAGGGCGAAGACCACGCCCGCTTCGATGCGGGATGGATGTTCGGGCGGCAGTCCCAGGGTCTGGGCGATGCGGTCCGCGGTTTTGAAGCCCACGCCATAGATGTCGCGTTCGAGTTGGTAGGGGTCTTTTTGGACGATGGCGAGCGAGTTGTCGCCGTAGGTTTTGTAGATCTTGACAGCCAGGTTGGTACTGACGCCATGACCGTGCAGGAAGACCATGATCTCTTTGACCTGTTTCTGTTCCTGCCAGGCGGCGTCGATCTTGCCTAGACGGTCCATGCCGATGCCGGAGACTTCCAGCAGACGATCGGGGGCTTCTTCGATGATATCGAAGGTCTTTTCTTTGAAGTGGACGGTGATGCGCTCGGCCAGTTTGGGGCCGATACCTTTGATCATGCCGGAGCCCAGGTAGCTTTCGATGCCCGCGATGGTGGCAGGCAGGGTTTGCTCGCAGAGTTCGGCCTGGAATTGTTGTCCGTGTTTGGGGTGGGTGTGCCAGCGTCCGCTCAGGCGCAGGTGTTCGCCGGGAGAGAGTTCGGGAAGGTTGCCAACGACAGTGACGAGGCCATCTTTGCCTTGACCGGGCAGCGCATGACGGCGGGAGACTTTCTCCGGCTGCAGGCGCAGGACGGAGTAGCCGTTCTCAGGGTTGTAGTAGGTGATGCGCTCGACAGTGCCGGTCAGGTCGTCCATGGGGGAAGTATAACCGGCAAGAAGGCTTCATGTTATGGAAATGCGTTACTTATTGTTGCAAATCATCCACGTAGTCTTTTGACAAACGCAGGCCTGCGCCGGTCAGTTCTGCCACACGTTTGACAGCGGCGGGTTTATTTCCCGTGAATAAGGTGAACTTCAAATCTTCAACGATCTCAGGCGGTAATTGGATTTTGTTCCTTTTGCGATCATAAGGATATTCCGGCTTGATCCTGGGACGTTGTTGTTCGTACAGCTTTTCAATTTCATCCAACAGTGGGATGGGATTTTTCCTTTTCTTTGGCATGCCATTTTCCTTTTTACTTCACAAACCCATCCGTCAAAAGCGCCAAGACCTTCTTCGACAAACTCACCACCGGTGAGCCCAGCTTATCCAAATTCTCCGCCGCCTGAATCATCCCTGCGATGTTGACGGGAATGATGGCTTTAATCATCAGCGTTGTCATGCGCCAGGTTTCTCGCATATTTTTCAATTTTACGCCAGGTAGCTTTGTAGGATTCTATCGCATATTGGGAAGCGCTCACCTTTCGCTTGAATTCATAGAGAAAAGCAGGACCGCCACTGAGAAAGATAGCAGGTGTGAAAGCATCGTCGTGATAGCCATAATCACATTCGAAAGCGCCAATCAGGTAAGAATTGCCTTCATGCTTGCGGATGGTTTCATCTGACAGACCGCTGGAATGCAGATGGTCTATAAATTGCAGCAGAAACGTGCCCATTTGCAGGGCAAACTCATGCGAGGCTGCGTCCCAATTCCAATCTTTGATGTACGCATCCACACGCAGCTTAGCTTTTTCTTTGGCGGACTCATTCATCTTTATCGCTCAAAAGCGCCAGAAGTTCCGCTTTTCTTCTTTCCAAATCAAGCATTTCTGCTTTCAAGGCTCTCAAGGTCTTCTTGGTCTCCGACAACTCCTTCTTCCATTTCTTTTTGCTCAGGTAGTTTTCCCCATACTTTTCATCGACCAGCGCTTCCACTTCGCTGCGGATCAATCTCAGGAAGGGCGAGCCGTAAATATTGTTCTCACGGTATTGCAGTTTTCCAGCATTGATGCCCTCGATAATTTCATCGAAGGACAAGCCGAATTCTTTTTGAGCGGTTTTGTGACTTAGGGTGGCGCCTTTCTGCGTCCAGACAGCCGTATTGGGTTTACTGTTCATCATTTTTTACTTCTATTCTTTTTATGACGTTTTCTGGACACAGGTTTTTCACCTTCAAGGTTTCTAAATTTGACCAACACATTCGGCATTTCTGGAGAGCCGATGGGAAGATGTCGTTTTTTTTCAGGGATGGCATCCAAATTCATAACCCCCAGAACAGTGAATTCCGAGCCAACCGCCCAGCCTGATTTACTGAACCCCATCATTTTGCGTAGTTCAGATTGGTTAAGAACTACCACTGGGCAAGATTCGCAGAACCAGCCAAAATCACCGCTGATTAAAAAAGAATCATCCAGGCGACTACCCGTGCGAGTCGCAACCATGTAGGGAAGGGCGGTTTGTTCCAGAACACCGCCACATTTAGGACATAGTCCTGGGGTAGTGGCAAAATCTTTGTAGACTGCTTCGCGTTGTATTTTGATATTGGGCATTTTTCCTCTTCTTTGATTACAAGCTATTTTGTCAAATTACATCCTGACAAGCAGCGCCAAAACCTTTTTCGACAAATTTACCACAGACTCCCCCAACTTGTTCAAATTCTCCGCCGCCTGGATCAAGCCCTCGATGCTGACTGAATACCACTTCTTATTCGGCTTGGGTTTTGTCGCTTCGTCGACTAACTTCTCCAAATCATCAGCTGCTTCTGATGCTTGCTCTGTAGGGAGCTCTTTATTCATCGCAGCGACCGCTTCTGCCAGTTCTTTCAGGGTTTGCTTAAGTTCAGCCTGAATATCAGCCGCATCCGCTTTGTTGAAGCTCTCTTGAATGCGTTGTGTGATGACATTGTTGTCGCCAGAGACGATATTGCTTCCGTTTACATTCCCAAAAACATTAATATTTGTCACAGTTCCTCCGATTTCTCGCCGTTTGGCTTCGCTTTCAATGCCGCTCAAAACTTCACGGACGTTCACTTTCACCAACCGTGACCCATCCCTGACCAGATAGATTTCCTGTCCTTCACGCTCCAGCATCAGTAGAGTTTCGTATTCTAATGCTTCCTGTGCTGGCTACTTGGTTCATCCGCCCGGAATTGTGATGTAAAACAGAGTAAGATGCTGCTTTACTCTCATCTCAAGGAGCGGTGTCAAGATGGGCAAATTTCTTCTCTGGCTTCAAGAACGCCTCAAACGTTGTATAAAACCCGCCACATGGTACTCGATCCCTGGACTCTTATCAGATATCACGCGCAGCCGTTCGGATCTGATAGTTGAGAATGCCATGCTGCGCCAACAATTGATCGTGCTAGATCGGCAGATCAAACGACCTCAACTCACCAAGCCAGACCGTTTTTACCTTGTTCTTCTATCCCACTTTACGAAGTTTTGGAAACAGACCCTACACATTGTTCAGCCAGAGACACTGTTGCGCTGGCAAAGCTTCCCCCGCACTATCGGGGATCGTGAACTGTTTCGTATATATTGGCGGCGGAAGTCACAAGGCAAGCCGAAGATATCAGCGGAAACGATTGAGCTCATCAAAAAGATGGCAGGGGAGAATGGCTTATGGGGAGCGGAGCGAATACGCGGTGAATTGTTGAAACTGGGGATAGAAGTGAGTAAACGGAGTGTCCAGAAATACATGCCGAAAGAGAGGAAGTTGCCAAATTCGAGTCAAACCTGGGGAACCTTCTTGAAGAATCAAGCGAGTGACATCTGGGCATGTGACTTTACAGTTGTCTATGACTGGTTGTTCCGGTCATGGTATATATTTGTATTGATAGAACTGAAAACGCGTCGGATCGTGCATACGGGCGTAACCAGGTTCCCGACCGATGAATGGACAGCACAACAACTGCGGGAAGCGACGCCGTGGGGGAAAGGACCGAAGTATCTGATTCGAGATCGAGATAAGAAATATGCCACGCACTTTTCGGCAATGGCGGCCAGTTCTGGGATTCAGGAACTCAAGACGCCGTATCGAACACCGCAAGCGAATGGGGTTTGCGAAAGGTTTATGGGAAGCATTTACTGCGAATGGTCAAAGAATATGGGGAATACTTTTATCAGGAACGACCACATCAAGGGATTGGACAGCACATCCCGGAGCAGTATGGTTTGCCAAGGTCAAAGCTAACGAGTGGGCGGATCACATCAAAGGCATTCCTTGGTGGACTGCATCATAGTTATTCTCGAACGACATATTTGAACTAACCCAGGTCATTTACGTCAAAGCAATAATACCCAAGGGTGAATAGCGTGAATCGATATCAGAATGTGAGATCGATCTGTAATTGGCTTGTACCCTGTAAATATTCCATCCGTGCCCTTTTAGCAGTCTCATTGAACCAAGAACAGCATCAACCCCGAAAGCTTACCGAAGTATGGTAAGCTTTTTGCTTGATTTTGCTTGAAAGAACACAACAATTGCATAAAAGTGAGGAAATCTCATGATCATAAAGATGCTAACAATACTCTTGTCTCTGATGCTCGATTTCCTGGCGATCATTAAGGTGACAGATGGAGACAAGGATTTGGAGATTGCCATCTTGAGACAACAGGTGCGCATCCTGCAGCGTAAGGCGAAGACGACACCGCGGATCACAGATCCGGAAAGAATGGTGTTGGCGACCCTGACGGATAAATTCAAGGGAGTGAAAACGGGCGTTCACCAGCGTCTCAATCAGGTGATCTTGATTTTCAAGCCAGAGACGGTGCTTCGTTGGCAAAGCTTCCCCCGCACTATCGGGGATCGTGAATTGGTGCGGCGCAAGTGGACCTTCAAGCAGAAGGGAAAGCCAGGTCG
>CAZCPP010000214.1:0-7174 GCA_964500655.1 uncultured Anaerolineaceae bacterium
AGAATGCCATCTTTCCGCTTATCCGTCAAACTATATTTGCTAAACTACTAGGAAATACTAATATTATTTTGTGTCATTGCGAGCTCCGTAGGAGCGTGGCAATCTCAGGGCACACTCAATCTTTTGTTTTCAGGTTACTTGAGACTGCCGCGTCGCGCCGGTGGCGCTTCTCGCACGTGTGCCTGCACACTACGTCTTCGCGCAGCGAACGGCAGTGCGCGGGTAGTGACACATCATAGTTTTGAGTCTGGTACCCGGAGGGCATAATCATCGTGGCTGAGATTTCTGCGTGCGAAAGGGTGCTATATAAATCATAATCACCCTAACCGGGCACAGGGAGATTACTTTTCAGCCGCAAACAACCTGCTCCCGGCGCCGAGAGATCGCCTGGGGCAGGATCAGAGTTTTGAGGACTTTGCCAGTTTATTTTGCATTCTTTCGTGTCTTGTCGATTTCGCTCACAATATCATCAAGGGATTTATCAGCAAAAAGATCTTCCCGCTCCTGAGTGTAATTACCGAAGCCTTGCGTAAATTGTTTGAGAAAACGAACAGCGTCAACAACGCCCAATTCTTTGTAGAGTAAACTGATTGCTTGCTGATTAATCTCAATTAAGGGTCTAGTGTCCGTAATCATTTTTCTATCTCCTGAACCAAATCAACAGGGTTTACCACTTTCACTGTTAAATCTTTGACACGCATTGAATTTCGCAGTAACTTGTCATCGCATGTGCAGAAATAATCAGCGTCGCCTGATTCCGCCAGTGCCAAGTGTAGCGCGTCCAGCGGTTTAATACCAAAAGTCATCAAATCTTCAGCTCGTGATTTTTCTTTATTAGTGACAATGACTATATCCTTCGCCTTTGCTAAGACGGCCAGCGTATGTTCTTTTCGTATTGAAAGGGAACTCTGCTCGCCTTCGTAAAGCAGTGCTTCCGAAGAAAGTAACTCAACCTGTCTGCTATCACAAAAGGTAATGATACCGAGAACGGCTTCTGATTCCAAAGCAATGCGAACTTGATTGGGGGTGTCAAGCGGTCTTTGAATAGCACATAAGTCGAGGTAAACTTTCACACAGTTATTTTAACACTTTTTAACTTGGAAAATACCACCTATCGATCTACCTTGCAAACGGCGTGTAGCTTTGAGGCTTGAACCCGGAGAGCATATTCATGGTGGGTGAGGTTTCTGTGTGCAAAAGGGTGCATCATCAATAAAATTCATCTTTTTCGGGCACAGGGAAAATAATTTTTGAGCTATAGTCTCGAAAATTAATCCCCTAACGATTTCATTTATTGGGAGATCGCCTGGGGCTGAACCCCCAGGCTAAACGTACAAAGCCCCGCTGGGGCTCCCTAAGTTGGTCTACTTAGGGATAGTGAGGCGGCGTTGCCGCTTCACTATCCCGTTTTAACCCGTCCCCCTTTCCACAATATGTGGAAGGGGAGACTACAGGGGGGATGGCAAGAAATTTTCCGAAATAGAGGAAAATCAAATTTATTGTTGCTGAAATGCCACAGGATCCCCGTCGTCTCATCCCAAGTTGATTGCTGGCGATAGCGTTCCAACGCATGGAGGAAATCCGCGCTAGCAAATTGCGCTCATTTTCTAGCCAAAGGAAGAGAGCAGGTCGTCAGGTTATTTTTGGTTAACGTAGCAAAGGCATTCAAAACTATTCGGGTTCCAGCGAAAAGTGCAGTGGATAACCTTCCAGCCCAGCCGCAAAATGGGCCTTATTGATGCGTTTTTCTGCTTCGCTCTTTGGCAAAATTTGCACAACCGCTTCCCCGCGATTATGTGCAATAAACATAACCTTGACTGCATCGGGCAGTAGAAGCATGAAGATATTGCGTAGTACATGCACCACAAAATCCATCGGCGTGACATCATCATTGTGAATGATCACGCGGAACATCGGCTCATGGGCCGTTTCTTGCTGCTGGTCTTTGGTTATCTCGATTTCAGGGGTTGTCTGTGCTTCCATTAAACCAATTGGTTGAGTTGTTCCATTTCGCCAGTGGTTAGCTCAATATCTGCAGCGGCGAAGTTTTCCGCAATATGCCCCGGATTAAATGACATCGGAATAGTTATAACCCGTGGTTGAGACACTAACCAGGCCAGCGCAATCTGATACGGCGTGGCATCCTGAGAATCTGCAATGACTTGCACAATTGGGTCCACGCGCAATCGCCCCTCTTCGACGGGGGAATAAGCCGTGAGCAATATTTCATTCTGCTGACAATATTCCAGTACGCCATTGCGGACGTATGATCGATCGGCCAGGCTATATGGCACTTGATTGGTGAAAATCGGCGTCTCGGACTCAGCCTGAGACTGCTTCATCAAATCAACACTGAAGTTGCTGACACCCAGATACCGCACCCGTCCTTCGCGGACGAATTGATTAAGCGCTCGAAAGGTCTCGTTTAAGGGGATAGTGCTCGAAGACCAGTGGATGAGATAAAGATCGAGATAATCCATCTCCAAATGACGAAGACTATTCTCGCAAGAACGCTCCACATCCTTGTAACGCAAATTGGAGGGCACCACCTTTGAAACGATGAACAACTCTTCTCGGGGAATCCCTGATTCGCGTACCGCTTGCCCTAATAATTCTTCACAATGGCCGCTGGCATACATCTCAGCGGTGTCAAAATGAGTGTATCCCACTTCCAAGGCCGAGCGTAGCGCAGCCAATGAACGTTCATCCTGTGATCGGTCGGCGGACATGCCACCACCGATCTTCCAGGTTCCAAAGCCAATTTTCTGGATTTTTTCGTTATGCAGGGTTTCGTATTGCATTTCAACTCTAAAGTAATTTACGCGTTTGCAATCCAGTTGCGCGCGCCTGCCAAAAAAGCATTTCCTGGCATACGCTTTTTCCCGGGAGGTTGAACTTCTTCTAATACCAACAATCCATCAGATGTGCCCACGGCCGGCAAACCATTTTGAATGATACGTTCCCCCTCCCGTTTCTTACCCGGGCTTGCACTGGCCTTGTGGACTTTCAGTCTATCTCCACCCCATTCGAAAAATGTTCCCGGCCAGGGGTTGAAGGCTCGCACTTTGCGTTCCAACTCCGCAGCGGGAGATGAGAAATCTAATTCACCCTCCTGTTTTTTCAGCATACCAGCATACGTTGCGCCCTTCTGCGGCTGCGGACGGGGCGTAATCTCACCAGTAAAGTAGCCTGACAGGGTTTCGAGGAGGGTGTCTGCTCCAAGTTGGGATAGAGTTTCGAAAAGGGAACCAGCCGTTTCGTCCGCTTTGATGCGCACGGAACGTTGTGTCAGAATGGGGCCGGTATCTAACCCGGCGTCCATTTTCATGATGGTGATGCCCGTTTCTTCATCCCCATGTAGAATCGCAGCATTGATAGGAGCCGCGCCTCGCCAGCGCGGCAATAGTGAAGCGTGTACATTGATACAACCGAATTCGGGCAAATCGAGTACATCTTGTTTGAGGATTTGACCGAAAGCTGCCACCACAATCAAATCCGGAGCCCAGGCATGTAAATTTTCCATCGCTTCAGGCTCTCGCAATCTTTCCGGTTGGATAACAGGGAGACCCAGCTCTATTGCCAAGGTTTTAACCGGCGGCGGCCTGAGTTCGCGCCCACGGCCAGAAGCCCTATCTGGCTGAGTGACCACCCCTACAACAGAATAATTTTCATGCAATGCCCGTAAGGTTGAAAGGGCAAAATCCGGTGACCCCATGAACACAATGCGCTGGGTTGAAGCCATAGCTAGATTCTAGCATAACTATCAATCCATCATCACTTTGTTCGTTTTCCGATAATCAAGCATAAGCCAGGCTTTGTCGCACACTCACTTTTGTTGCATTGCGCGCAGGCATAATCGAGGCAACAATTGAAATCATAAGGACTACTATCAGCCAGGTTCCAACCGATGCCCAGGCAAATCGATAATCCAGCGCAGCGCTAAACATGGCATTTCCCATACCAATCGCAAATTGCCTGCCAAAAACATAAGACACTGGCACTGCAATAAGCCAGCTCAGTATCCCCTGCAAGACCCCCTCCATCATAAAAATGCTCAGAATAATTCGAGAACGAGCACCTATAGCCCTTAATACGCCAATTTCTTTTGTTCGCTCGACCACATTGATAGAAAGCGCCCCCATGAGCGCAATCCCACCCACAATGGCAATGATTACAGCCAGTCCAAAAAGCATCGATGTGATGGTACTGAATGTGAAGGCTTCTTGCTGCCTGGCTTCATGCTTTGTCTCACTTTGAGCTACATCGATATTTCGCCCCTCACACGTATCTTTTAGTTGGGTCACCATAGTGTTGACAGCAACAGGATCATGTTCGCTTGTGCGGGCATACAAAACACTGCCCCGGCCATATTTTTTCGTGGCTTCAAAAAGAGCACTTTGAGGCGCATAGATCGTTTCACGGTTGTATGGGCCAGCGAAAACAGGTTCATATAGACCAACTACCTGCCACTCGTCTTTGCCAAGTTCTCCCAAATTCAAGGTCACAATGTCGCCAACTTTGATGTGGTTTTTCTCTGCGGTTTCACGCGTCAAGACAATGGCGCGCCCATCCCCAGATGCCAGCCATCGCCCGGAGACAATCTTTGGTTCAAAGAAATCGCTTCCATCAGGAACACCCTTGATACTCGAGCTGAGCCCGGCTTCTTTCACCAATTGTCCCTGAGCTAACAAACTGGCGGATTGTGTGAACCAAACTTCAGCTTCTTCAATACCTTCTACAGATAGCGCTATTTGCGTAATACGATCTATGCGTTGATTCTGGTCAAAATTCACAGTCAGATCATACTTGTAACGTGCAAAGACCTGGTCCAGTGTGAAGTCGATCGAAGAATTCAAACTTCTTACCATCAGGAACATCACGCCAGCAGTAACCAACACGACCTGAGTCATGATCAAACGCCCTTTGCGCCGAAACATGTTCCCCAAGGCAGTCGCATAATATGTAAGGAGAAATCGTCTGCCGGTTCGCTCAACCATCCGATCAAAACGGCTGGAGCCAAAATCGCCTCCCAGACCATAACTGGAGATGGCCTGCCGTACCGTGATCGCTGCACCCTGTAATACGGGAACTAGCCCAGCTAGCAAGGGAACCGAGATTGCAGCAATTGCCTGAAGTATCAAAGTCTGTTTTGAGACCTGGAATATGTCAAAGTCAATGTTATAGAGAGTCAAAAATCCCTGACAAATTTTAAAGCAGACAATTGCGCCAAGCGGTAAGGCAATACCCATTGCCAAAAAACCATAAATGAAAACGCCGCTTAGATACGTCTTGATAATCTTGCTGCGTTTCCCGCCAATAGCTTTGAGTATTCCAATCTGGTTGGTTTGCTGCGTCACAAGTGCTGCCAGCGTGTTATAGATCAGCACCGCTCCCATCAACAATGTGAAGACCGCCAAAACACGCAATACCAGCGTAATCCCGTCAAGTACGGGCCGCGCCCAATGCCGGTCTGGTTCCTGGTAAAGGACAGAATTGATTCCAATACCCTGTTCGCCCAGATGGTCCTTGATCGCTGTTGCGACTTCTTTGGAATGATCCAAACTATAGGGTGTCACGCGGACTTTTAGATTATTGAAATGACCTTCAGGAATACCAAACTGTTCCAAGCCCTCGCCATCTGCAAAGAAAAACATAAGATCCAGAAATTGGGGTGGGGGTACAAAGGGATGCCGAATCAGACCGGAAATCGGAAAGGTCTTTTCTGTTCCATCAAGCTTAATTGTGATTGTGTCTCCAACTCCAAGTTCGAGGTATTCTGCCGCCATACGTTCAATGCCGATGTCGTTCTTTTCCGGCCAACGGCCATTTCGAAGCTCAATCAACTCATATTTCTGATCCTCGAAATCATCCAGCATGTAAAGCACGCCTTGTTTCCAATCCCCCAGGGAGTTTACTCGATAGCGGATATTGACTTCATTATAGGGCTGGACATCTTCTACACTCGCAACTTTTCGGACACTGAGAGCTGTTTCCCGGTCAATTGGCTTGGTCAGGCTAATTCCTAGATGTGGAGCAACAATAGCTTCCTGAGATGCATCCAGTGTTGTATTCAATAGATCAGCCATTCCAAACATAATACCAACAGCAAAAACCCCCGCTGTAATGCTAAAAACAGCCAGGAGAGTTCGCACCTTGTTCTTCCAGATATCAAACCAGACCTTTTTCCAGATAACGCTCATACCTGCGCGCCTTCTTTTGAGGCCAGCATCGCGCTCATCTCAACCTGATCCGTAATTCCGTCACGAGAAATCCTGCCGTCCAGGATTTCGATGACACGTGGAACCCGTTTTACAAGTTCTTTATCGTGAGTGACAACAATCACTGTCTTGCCTTGATCGACTGCCTGCGAAAAATGATCGAAGACTTCGTGTGCGGTGCGAGCATCAAGATTTCCAGTCGGCTCATCTGCAATCAATAGAGGTGGGTCGTTGGCCAGGGCACGCGCAATAGCAGCTCGCTGTTGCTGGCCTCCAGAGACCATACTGGGTAGTTTGTCTAATTGATCTGCCAAGCCAACAGTCTCTAGCAGGTGTGCCGCACGGGTTCGTCGCTCTTTTGGAGAATATTTATCAGCCAAATCCATTGGTAAGACAACGTTATCTAACAAACTAAGCGCAGGTAACATCTGGAAGAATTGGAAGATAATGCCTGTGTGTTCTCCTCGCCAAATTGCCAACTTCTCCTCACTCATTGTATGAATATTATGATCTGTGACGATAATCTCGCCCTCAGAGGGACGATCTATGCCTGTAATCATATGGAGCAAGGTAGACTTTCCATTTCCCGAGGGTCCAACGATAGAAAGAAATTCCCCTCTTTGAACCTGGAAAGAAATCTCCTTTAAAACCGTAATCTCAGTATCCCCTGCCGGGAAACGTTTCACTACATTTTTAATATCAACGATCGGATGACCATTCTGTGCTAACATATTGCTCTCCAACTTCTTTTCTTCATTCCCGATCATGATACGCTATACGCCTTTTTGTTGCCTAACCATGAGCTATCAATCAGCTAATCTATGGCGATATTTTTTTATGGACTGTTCTCAAGTATCTTCATGTTCTTAATCGACGATAGGAATGGTACCGACGTAATAAATAATTCTTAAGTTGGGACAAAAGATCGGACATTCTTTCCAAAGACGAGTTCTGAG
>CAZCPP010000215.1:0-7155 GCA_964500655.1 uncultured Anaerolineaceae bacterium
GCTTGCATCAGACGAACGGAGTGCGCCTGTTCTTTGATTTATGCACCAAAGCTACATCAGAGTATAATAATTTTCGGAGGATAACGTTTACATGGAAATAACTTGGTACGGACATTCCTGTTTCCGTTTCACCGAACGCAGCATGGCAACAGTAGTAACTGATCCTTACGACAATACCAGCATAGGCTATGCTCCCCTCAAGCTCAAAGCCGATATTGTAACAGTCAGCCATGATGCTTCGGGACACAACAATACAAAGGCCGTAAAAGGTACCTCGCATGTCATTGACGGCCCAGGTGAGTTTGAGATCGGCGGTGTATTCATTACTGCCGTGCAAACCAATGATCAGGGAAAAAATAACGATGGCGAGCTCCTTAATACCTTATATGTGTTTGATTACAATGGGATCAAGATTGCTCACCTTGGTGATCTGAAACGAGTTCCATCGCAAAAAGAAGTAGAGGCGCTGGGCGCAGTCAATGTAGCTCTTGTACCGGTCGGTGGAGGGGGAGGACTAAATGCGGCTAAGGCGGCAGAGGTCATCAGTCTGTTGGAGCCCAGTATAGTTATCCCTATGCACTATGCTACCAAAGATGTCAAGATGAAACTCAACTCTCTCGAAAAATTCCTCAAAGAAATGGGGCTTGGTAAATCTGAACCTGAAGATTCTTTAAAAGTAACTCGTTCAGGGCTTCCCCAAGAAACACGTGTTGTTGTGCTAAATTATCAACGCTAGTAGGAGTACCCTGTGCCTGTTAAAGTTTTAATGACCTGGGATATTTCGCCTGATCGTGATCAGGAATATTTTGAATTTGTAATTGGAGAATTTGTACCCGGCGTACAGCGTTTGGGATTTCAACCGGTCGAAGCCTGGGCTACTATCTACGGTGAGTATCCACAAATCCAGGTTGGTCTGATAGCAGATAATGCCCAGCGTGCCCATAACGTACTGGATTCACCTGAATGGGTGCAGTTGCAAGAACAATTATTTGGCTACGTCAACAACTTTTCGTTCAAGGTCATCCCGGCTCGGGGAGGCTTTCAATTCTAGAACTGCATGAAAACCAAACAACCTAGATTGCTGGATTACTGGCCGCTGTTCTTCCTGCTAAGTTTTTTGGAAGCAGCGGTCGCTTTACTTGCTTTATTGCGTATCCCGACTGAGGGTGAAGGTTTTTCTGTCACACGTTGGGCAGTAATCTTACCTTTGCTTGGAATGATCGTGGTAAGCTCCTTGGCAGTTTACTCATCATGGCGCAATTCAAATTTCCGAAATAATTGGTTGAATATAATTGCTCAACCAAAACTGTATGGCTTTCTTTCAATAATATTTCCGTTGCTCGCAGCTGCGACAATTATTGGGGCGTTTCTGTTACGTTGGTGGGATCCCGACCAACTATTACCATTTTTTGAACGCGCCTGGCCATTGCTGGCTTTCATCATCTTATTTTGCATTCAGTCAACAGTCTGGCTGCTACTCTTGCGATTTGGAATCCATAAACCAGATTTTGTGGCTCGAAAACCTGCATTGTTTGCTTTCACCATTTTGTTGTTTGTGTTTGTATTTATCAGCCTGACCGGACTAGGTGTTACACCAGACCCGTCCAATCCGGGCGAACCGGGGATAGCCATTCAGGGCTGGCAAATGGGACTCGCACTGATACTCAGCGCTCTGTCCCTGCCCCTTAGTCTGCTTCCATCTTTCAATTCTAATTCTCGCCGTACCGATTTCATTATCAGCGTGCTCATCTGGGTTTTGGCAGCTGGGATCTGGTTGAGTGTACCCAACGAAGTGCTGAAGAACAGCTTCTACTTCCCGATTGATCCGCCTGCCAATATGCCCTTGCCCTATTCCGATTCGGGTTATTACGACTACATGGCACACAGTTTGTTGATCGGTACCGATTACACCGGGATAATCCCCACCCGCCCTATGTACATCGTCTTCCTGACAGCGCTGCACTTGCTCTTCGGCAATAACTACAATCTGATCATCATCGGGCAGACGATTGTATTGGCGTCAATTCCAATCTTATTTTTCGTACTAGGAAAAAAGCTTCACAGCCGAACAGCCGGTATAACCATTGCCTTGCTGGCCATCTTCCGTGAGTGGACCAGTTTACTGGTTTCATCAGAAACACGTGTCTCTAATTCCAAGATCCTTCTAGTAGATACCCCCACATTATTAATGATTTTATTGACAATATATTTCGCCTTCCGGTGGTTAGAACGAAGAGATATTCTCAGTGCCTTCATAGCCGGTGGAGTGTTTGGTATCACCTTATTGATTCGCTCTCAGTCGATGGTAATCGTGTTATTCCTAATTTCTATCGCTTTCTTTGCCCTACGCCATAGCAAACGCCCGTGGCTTGTACCGGTGCTCATCTTCTTGCTAGGAGCTGTGATCACGATCGCACCTTGGCTGACACATAACTACCTGCGCATCGGAAAATTCTCATTTGACGCACCCTTCCAATATAAAGTGCTAGCTAGCCAATATGCATACACTGGCAACCTGGATTTCGCTGCCGTAGACTTAGAAAATAAAAGCTTGAGTCAGATCCTGATAACCTTCGCATTAAAAGATCCCGGTTTCGTAGCTGGGTTTATAACAAACCACTTCCTTACGACAGAAGTGGGTGCGATGTTGTCCTTACCATTGATATATCCCTTTGAAGGTTTACGCGAACCAGTCAATCTATACTGGACCACCTTCGATAGCACAATCACGTGGCAGAACAGTCTGCTGCTGCTCAGCTATCTTGCTGTCATTGCAGTTGGATTGGGCTCAGCCTGGAAACGCTGGCGTTGGATAGGTTTGCTACCCTTGACATTCAACCTTGGTTATGCTGCTGCAAACGGTATTGGTCGCTTTTCTGGCTGGCGCTATAACCTACCAGCAGATTGGATAGCTTACTTCTATTTTGGGATTGGTGTTGCAGAAATTTTCCTTGGGTTGGCAAAAATATTTGGAGCTCGTATTCCAGAACCCAACCAAACAGTTACTACTGGAACAACTTCTAGTATACGCAATCCAATTATCTACAGCATCTCGATCGCTGCAACATTCATGCTGATCGGTGGCCTCCCTTGGATCGCAGAAAGTATAAATCCCCCCCCCCGCTATCGTGGTCTTGAACCAACTGTACTCCAGGCTCAAATTGTCGAATTGCAAACTGACGTCTCAGAGACAGATGTTCAAAAGTTTGTTACGTATCCTGAATCAATCATACTCACAGGTCGATTATTGTATCCGCGTACCTTTAGTAAAAACAGCGGGCTGACATCATCAACGCCCTGGCCTTCTTATGCACCCCGTGACTTTCCCAGACTTGGTTTTAAGTTACTGAATTACGGATCGCGCGAAATCGTGTTCCCGAATAAAGGCGTAACAATCGAAAATGTTCAGGGAGAAGATGTCATTGTGTTGGGGTGTGAACGTGAGGATTACATCGAGGCCAGGCTGCTTGTATTTCCAAATGCTGATATAACTTATTTGTCTAATCTGGCGCTTGGACCCTGTTCACAATAAATTAGTAATAAAATTTCAAATTGGTTATGCGCACGAAATCGCGATTAGCATCCAAACTTCTGAACTGGTACCGTCAAAACAGAAGGACTTTGCCTTGGCGTGGAGATTCCAATCCATACGTAGTTTGGATTTCCGAGATCATGTTGCAGCAAACGCGTGTCAAAACGGTAATTCCCAATTTTGATAATTGGATGCGAATATTCCCAACCGTCAAACATTTGGCAAAAGCATCCGAGCAGGATGTACTCAACGCCTGGGAAGGATTAGGTTACTACAACCGAGCACGCAACCTGCACAAAGCTGCGAAAATTGTATTTGAGCAACATAGAGGCATGCTACCCCGTGATTTGAAAGCTCTGCGCAACCTTCCCGGCATTGGACGCTATACCGTTGGCGCAATAGCATCCATAGCCTTCAATATGGATGAACCCACGTTGGACGGCAACCTGCGACGCGTTTTCTCTCGCCTATTTGACGTTAGCCAGGCAGCCGATTCGTCCGCAGGCGAAAAAGTTCTCTGGGGGCTGGCTGCTGAACATCTCCCCAAAGGACAAGCTGGTGAATATAACCAGGCACTGATGGATCTGGGAGCGACAATATGCCTTCCCAAGAAACCTCGTTGTTCACTTTGCCCTCTGATGAAATCTTGCCAGGCTCATAGCAAAGGGATACAAGAACAACGTCCCGTTTTGAAACCAAAGAAAGAATCCCCCCATCACATTCATTCGGCGGGAGTGATCGTTGAAAACGGGAGAGTGCTCTTATCGAAGCGCCCATCCAAGGGCCTGCTTGGCGGAATGTGGGAATTCCCCAATGGTCGGGTTAACGGAAAACCATCTGATGAGTTAGTATCCGCACTGAAAAAAGGATACAAGCTTACCGTCCAGAGGGGCGAAGCGCTAGGAGTAATCAAACACGCATACACACATTTTCGGGTTACTATGCATGCATTTCAATGCAATCTGACTTCGATATCTGGAAGTGATAAATTGGAATGGATTGGATTGAAAAAGCTGACAGATTATCCGATGGGCAAGGTCGACCGGCAAATCGCAAAGATAATAAATGAAAAAATATGAACGCGCACGAAAGCGTATGGTGAAATCACAAATCGCCAGACGAGGGTTGAGCGATCCACGTTTGCTGGCTGCTTTTGAATCTGTGCCACGTCACCTGTTCGTGCCAAAAGAATATCGCTACGCTGCGTATGATGATGGTCCGCTTCCAATCGGATTTTCACAAACGATTTCCCAACCCTATATTGTGGCTTTGATGACCGATCTATTGAGTTTGAAGGGGAATGAATGTGTTCTTGAAGTAGGCACTGGCTCTGGCTATCAAGCCGCAATTTTGGGGAAACTGGCCCGGGAAGTACATACAGTTGAGTATGTGCCAGAGTTAGCGAAAAAATCCGAAGAGCTGTTCAAAAAGCTTGGGATGGATAACGTACATGTTCATTTTGGAGATGGCTCGCTGGGTTGGGAAGAAGCCGCACCCTATAATGGAATTCTGGTTGCTGCAGCTGCGCCAAAGACACCAAAAGCTTTGTTAGATCAGTTAGAAGACGGTGGGAAATTGGTTTTACCGGTTGGGGGCAGGGGGATTCAAAATTTGGAATTATGGGAAAGGGATGGCGAAGATTTCAACAGTAAATCGGTAACAGCTGTTGCGTTTGTACCCTTGCGTGGAAAGCAAGGTTGGGACCGCAAGAAGTGGTAATTCAAACGTAGGAGCGTTTCATTGATCACCCCTACGCCTGTTCAAAAGTTTATGCCTTACTCAGTGTCACAAATACCATTGGTCTGCGCTTAGTCTCGTTATATAAGAACGACTTGACGGCGCTGCCGATTTCTTTTTCGGCATTCAACCCCCCACCGTTGACAATGTCCATAATGCGCTTTCGAACTTCAGGTAGCAGTTCTTCCGCATCATCAGGTGAGAGAAAACCGCGTGTGATGATCTCAGGTTCACCCAACAGACGACCTGAAAATTTATCCACGTTTAAGTCAATCAGGAAAATACCGCTGCGAGCGAGCTTCTCGCGCTCACGCATAACACCATGATCTACGTCTCCAATACTCTGACCGTCCACGAAAACGTAGCCGCCGGGGATACGCTCTCCTTTTTTAAGCTTGCCATTGACTAACTCAACCACTTCCCCATTTTCCACAACCATAATATTTTCTTTTGGTACACCAACCTGCTCTGCCAGATAGGCATGCCGTTTCAACATGCGTAACTCGCCGTGAATTGGGATGAAATTTTTCGGCTTGACCATGTTGAGCAATAATTTCTGTTCTTCCTGGCTGGCATGACCGGAAACATGAATCGGCGCTATGGCATCATAGATTACATTCGCCCCGCGACGAAACATACGATTAATCGCGCGGCTTATGCTTTCTTCATTTCCTGGGATCGGGTGTGACGATAAAACAACTGTATCATCAGGTTTAAGGTCGAAATGGCGATTTGTCCCCGCAGACAGCCTGCCAATGATCGATGACGGTTCCCCTTGTGAGCCCGTGCACATCAGCACCACTTTTTTTGCATCCATGTTGAGGGCTTGGTCAATAGAAGCCAATGTCTCATCAGGGATTTCAAGATAACCAAGCTCTTGCGCAATCTTGGCATTATCCACCATACTCATACCCACAAAAGCTATTTTTCGTTTGTGACGCACAGCGGCATCCGCAACTTGCTGCATGCGCGAGACCAAGGAGGCGAACGAGGCAACAATAATGCGTCCGGGTGCGGAAGCAAACACATTATCCAGCGCCGGGCCGATAACCATCTCAGATGGAGTCCAACCGGGGCGTTCAGAGTTGGTCGAATCCGAAAGCAGCAAATCAACGCCACGGTTAGATAGTTCGGCCAGTTTGGCGTAATCCGTTGGCCAGCTGTCAACGGGCGTATGATCAAATTTAAAATCGCTCATGTGGATTGTCAAACCAGCGGGCGTCGTGATGCCCAGACCAACCGCATCCGGGATAGAGTGACAGACATGAAATAGTTCTACCTGGAATGCACCAAGCTGGATGCTTTGACCGGCTTCCACGGTGTTGAGCGAGGCTTTGCTGAGAACTTTATTACGCGCAAGCTTTGCCTCGATTAAGCCGCGGGTCAGAGGTGTTGCATAAATGGGTGCCGGGATTTCGTCCAGAATATGACGGATAGCGCCAATATGATCCTCATGCCCATGTGTGATCACAATCCCGACCACGCGATCAGCTTTATCTAAAAGATAGTCAAAATCAGGGATAATGTAATCAATCCCTAGCATATCATTTTCGGGAAACATAATACCAGTATCTACGATTAGGATGTTTTTCCCGTATTCATAGACGGTCATGTTCTTGCCCACTTCCCCTAGTCCACCCAGGGGAATGATTCTTAGTTTTTTATTCTTACTCATTTTTTCCTTTTCTAAATAACAAAATTTCCACCGCTTATAGCGGATATAGTCAAATGTACAGCAATAAACCCCGAAATCTTGCTGGCCGGGGTTTCAGTCTCTTTAATACTGGCTTACTAAAAACTGCCATTTGGCAGGTAAAGTCTACAACCAACAAACGAGAGTATAGCAGGCGAAGGATGTTTTGTCAAAGAATATTCAAAGATATCTA
>CAZCPP010000216.1:0-7133 GCA_964500655.1 uncultured Anaerolineaceae bacterium
CGCAGTTTGCAGTCTGAGCTTTCTATTCAGCCAATCACTGCGTAACATGAGTTATGTAAATTGGTGAGGACGAGATATATTCTCTGGCCATCGATGCCTGAAGAGCCAGGATGTAGCTTTGACCACTAAGAACGCTGAGCTAACAGGTTTAAGTAAACATTCATCTACACCTATGTTGTACATGTCGACCATTTGACCGCCATTGTAATCTGATACAAGGAGAAGGATTGGTGCGGAAACGATTTCTCGAAGTTGTGAGCAAAGCACAAGTCTTTTGGAATGAGGAAGATTTGTATCAATCACAATAAGAGCCGGAGCAATGAGTTGGCAAGTTTGGAGTGCATTGTCATATGTCTCTTGAACTGTGATGTAACCCCTCTCATTGAGAAGGGATTCCCACATAATAAGACGGTCATTTTGATCTGTAACGATTAAAACGACTTGCGTAGTTTCAAGAGGGAGTGTAGATTTCCAAGTAAGCATTATGTTTTTTTATCATGTTTGTTACTTAAATAATAAGTTGCCTATCAGGGCTGAAACGGGTCATTTCATAACATTTGCCCAAAATGGGCTTTGAAAAAAGCGCATTTTGTGTAAGAATAAATCAAACAATGACTTCATCAAATATCCCGGTTAGCCACACGAAGGTTGTAGTACCCAGGCGGCGTGAAGAAATTCTAACGCGACCACGTTTGTTGGATATTCTGTTTGAATTTCTAGATAAAAAGCTGATCCTAATTTCAGCCCCTGCGGGATATGGAAAAACATCCTTGCTAATCGATTTTAGCCAGCAAAGTGAATTACCCTTTTGTTGGTTATCGCTTGATACACTCGATCAGGATCCACAACGATTTGCAGCATATTTTATTCGAGCCTTGGAAAAAAAGTTCCCAAAGTTTGGTAAACAATCTAAATCAGTACTCAATAGCTCTACATCACTTGATGATGAGATGGAATCGCTTGTGGTAACGCTGGTTAATGAAATCTATGATCTCATTCCCCAACACTTCGTCCTGGTATTGGATGATTACCATCTAATCAGTGATGTCCCTGTTATTCAAGGTTTCATAAGCCGTTTTATGCAACTTGTAGACGAAAACTGTCATCTTGCAATTTCTTCGCGCACATTAACTCAATTACCAGACTTGCCTTTGATGGTAGCCAAAGATCTGGTTGGAGGCTTAGATTTAAGTGAGTTAGCTTTTCGTGCCGAAGAAATTCAGGAACTCTTTGTACAAAATTACGATATGCGAGTTTCAGATGATACAGCTCAAGAAATGTTTGATGAAACTGAAGGTTGGATCACTGGTTTACAACTTTCCGGTTTAGGTATCGCTCATGGAATGGAAGACAGGCTCCGGGTCGCTCGCACAGCGAGGGTCGGTTTATTTGATTACCTCGGGCAGCAGGTTCTTGACCAACAGCCGGAGGATATCCGATTCTTTCTCTTACGCAGTTCTATGCTCGAGGAATTCGACGTCACTTTATGTGAAACTGTTTTTGGAGAACTCTATCCACATCGAAAAAATTGGCCAGGTTGGATTGAATTCATCATTCAGAAAAATCTATTCGCACTGCCAGTAGGGGTTGAAAGCGGATGGATACGGTATCATCATTTGTTTCATGATTTTCTTCAGGATCGTTTGCGTAAGGAATATCCTAAAGAAATTACCCCAATTCTGAATAAGTTATCACAGGCTTATGAAGCACTAAATGAATGGGATAAAGCCTATCACGTTCAAAAACGCCTAGAAGATGTAGATGCAATTGCGGGATTGATTGAACGTGCAGCGCCGAATTTAATGTCATATGCTTTAGTTACATTAGATATCTGGCTCAAGGATTTACCACCCTCGACCCGAAGAACACGACCTGGTTTGTTATCAATCCAAGGCATCCTCGCCTACATGAAAGGCGATTTGCATGAGGGATTAGATTTATTGAATCAGGCAGAAGCTATGCTTCGAGAGGATGATGATCCACTAGGACTTACTTTGACATTGGTGCGACGAGCAACTGCACATCGCTTCTTGGGCGATTATCAGGCTGCGCTCGAAGATGCTGAAGAAGTCATTTGTTTGACTGAATATAAAGATGATGCGCAATTAGCATTCGCCGATGCATTACGTGAAAAAGGCCTGAATCTGTTTCGGATTGGAGAGACTCTTCAATCTGCGAAAGTCCTGGAACGTGCCCTTGATATTTACATACATCTAGATGATTCATCTCATATTCCCATGTTGTTGATGGAAACAGGTATGGCCTATGAGGTCATTGGGAGAGATGAAGAAGCAGAGCAACTTTATACTCAGGCTTTGGATCTATGGAAACAGGAAGGTAATCTTAGTTGGCAAGCAAACCTTTTAAATAATTTGGGGATTCACCATTATCTTCAAGGAAATTATGATAAGGCAATCTTGGCTTTTGAAGAAGGCTTAATTTGCGCGAAACGAAGTGCGTATTCAGTTAGAGTAGAATCGCTGCTACTAATCAGCTTGGGTGATGTGTATGCAGAAGTGGAAGATTTTAATTTGGCTTTTCAATATTATCAACGAGGACATGATATTGCTCAAGCAATTGATGATCGATTCTTACTTAACTACCTTAGGTTTGCACAAGCAAATCTAGCTATTTGGGATTCAGATTTTGAAATGGCACACCGATTACTCGATGATGCAAACAGTCTGCAACCCTCTAAATCATCACATTATGAAAATGGCTTACTTCATTTAGTAAAGGGCCAACTTTTACTCAATGAAGACAACTATGAAGATGCGGTAAAAGAATTTACTAGCTCTGAAACCTGCTTTTCGACAGGTGGCCACATTCTGGAATGTGCAAAAAGTCAGATATGGTTATCTGCCAGCTATTATCAAATGAAGAACATAGTAGCCGCCCGACAAAAAATAAACGAAATAATCAAGGGCGAAAGTAAGAATAAGTATTCTGTAACAGTTTATTTCAGACAAGCCCGAGCATGGTTTGAAGGTTTACAAAATGATGCAGAGATTGACAATATATTACGGCTGATTTTCAATAAAGTAAATTCGATTGACGAAGAGATGCCAAAGATACGCAGGCGAATTCGCCGTCTGGCTCGAACGATAGAAGTACCGGATGCGAAGCTGACAATTCAGAGTTTTGGGCGCATACAGGTCAAAGTTGGAGAAAAATTATTGACTCTATCAGATTGGCAAACTCAGTCGGTGCGGGATTTATTTTTTTATTTCCTAATAGTGAGACAATCAATGACAAAAGAAAAAATCGGGATTGCATTCTGGCCTGAAATTGAAGAACCAGCAAGACTAAAAATTCGCTTCAAAAATGATCTCTACCGTTTGCGCCGAGCAGTTGGAAAAAACACCATTTTGTTCGAAGATGAATTATATAGCTTTAATCGTACTTCAGATTATGAATATGATCTTGAGGCCTTCAAGGATTACTTGTATCAAGCCGAATTAACTCAAGATACTAATATCCAAATAGAACTATTGCAAAAAGCAGTCAATCTTGTGCAAGGCAAGTTCCTAGAAGACATTAATGCTACCTGGGTAACCTCAGAACGAGCGCGTATCAATAAGGAAATCATTACTACTTTTTTGACTCTCGCCAATCTCCTTAAGAGAAATAATCAGTTTGAAGAAGCACTTGATGTTTATCAACAAGCTATTGAACATGATCCTACCTTTGAAGATGCATATATCTCAGCTATGAATATTTATCTTCATGTAAATGATCGAGTGAATGCTCTTCGCTTATATAAAACTTATATTGATATGATGGAAAATGAACTTGACTTGTCCCCATCTCCTGAAATGGAAACAGTTTACAAAAAATTCCTTGGTTAAGATAAATTCCTTTAGCCAGTAAAAATCAGCTCGCAAGAGCTGATTTTTTTTAAGGTTTTGAAGCTTGTTTTGAAGCCTGTTTTGAAGCCTAGAAAGGTGTATGCTTATATTAGGATTAGTAAAGGAGAAATCTCATGAAAAGCACTCTATCTCAATTAGTTCGTTTCAGTACCAAAATTAACCGTCAGCACTTGCAATTGGGTTTAACCATCATCGCCTTGATTATGTTTGTACTGGGTGTTGGCGCCCCATTGGATGGAGGCGGTGGGGGTCGGTAGTGATTCTGATTGTTGCAATTGGGGTCGGTTTGGTAATTGGATTAGGGTGGGCCAAGTGGGTAAGACAGCCATACCGTCCCCCAACAATCAACCATTTCTGGCTTGTGATTGTTGGTTTCTTGCCACAATTCTTTGCTATTTATCTTTGGAATACGCGCACTGCTTTCCCGGATTGGCTTGCTGCACTCAGCTTAGCAGTTTCTCAGTTTATCCTTTTTTTCTTTGCCTGGCTCAATCGAAGCCTTCCGGGGATGTTGATCTTGATCATTGGCCTAATTCTAAATCTAACAGTGATTTTGGCCAATCATGGTTTTATGCCAGTTAGCCCACAAACTGCCGCAAGATTAGTTGGCGAGGAGGCTGTGGGCAAACTTGAAACCGGAAGCCGTTTTGGGCTAAAGGATATTCTCTTAGCTACGGAAGAAATTCGATTGGAATTTCTGTCCGATCGCTTTCTCCCTCCCGTTTGGTTTCCATACCAGGTAGCTTTTAGTTTGGGAGATGTGTTTTTAGCATTCGGTGCATTTTGGATGCTTGCTTATCAAAAATCTGTTACTTAGGAGTATTTTATGGCTACACCGCAAACCTATCAAAGTTCAGTAATTTCACTTAAAGTTTCTGAATCCCCAAGGAGTTATTGCGAATTGAGTAAATTGTTTGAAGCAGCTGTATTAAATCGTCAGTTTTGCTATTTATTGCTTAACCAACCAGAGATTGCCTTGCAAAAAGGTTATCTGGGTAATTCCTTCGAATTGACCCCAGAAGAACAGACTCTGATAATTTCAATTCAAGCAAACTCGTTGCCTGATCTCGCTCAGCAAGTAACCAAAGCATTGGGATAAACAACAGATTTAGGGTGCGTCAATAATTTCAAATTTATCACAATTGACACATCTGAGAGCAGCGCGGTGTGATAGGGGTTCGCTATGCGTACCTCGGTTTTATGTTCTTAAAAAGGTTTTCAGATGCTGCAAGCCGTAATTACGGCCCTTCCAATACTAATAATTGAAATTGACAAAAATGGAAATATCTTGGATTTTAATATCGATTCTCCATCTCTTTTTGACGTTAATTTAGAATCTTTCTTGAATAACCATTTAAGCACATTTTTCCCTGAGCAAGTTACAGAAGAGATTAATATAGTTTTATCAGCTATAAAGAAAGGGGACCAACCACCTTTAGTAAATTACACAATGAAACTGGAAGATGGAGAGCATTGGTTTGAAGCCCGATTTGTTGCTTCGAACAAAAATCATAATATCATCGTTGTCCAAGATGTAACAAGATACAAGATCAATGAATCGAAAATTCAAAAACAACTCGATAAAATGTCTGCACTGCGAGCCATAGACCGGGCAATAACTTCAAGTGTTGATTTAAATCTGACGCTATCCATTTTGCTAACCGAGCTGGTTAATCAATTACAAATTGATGCAGCTTGCATCTTGCTGTGGAATATGGATACCGAAAGATTGAAGTATGTTGCAGGTCTAGGTTTTCAAACCAATTCACTTAGCCATACTAACCTTAAACTTGGAGAAGGATATGCTGGTATGGTGGCATTGGAACAACGGATTATTAATAAAGTATTGCATTCCACTGCCAGTGACGAATTTTTACGTTCTCCAAAATTTGAAGAAGAAGGTTTTGTAACATACTTTGGAGTCCCACTAATTGCGAAGGGACAAGTGCAGGGGGTTTTAGAGATTTTCCATCGCTCTTTGTTATCTACGGATCCCGATTGGTTGTCTTTTCTTAAGCTGCTTGGGGGCCAGGCAGCTATTGCTATTGATAATGCTTCTCTTTTTAATAATCTTCAGCAATCAAACGCAGAAATAACAACAGCTTATGATGCCACCATTGATGGCTGGTCTCGCGCCTTGGATATGCGTGATCGTGAAACCGATGGCCATACTCAACGTGTAACCGAAATGACTGTAAAACTGGCGCGAAAAGTTGGAATGCTTACTACAAATCCACTTCATATAAGGCGTGGAGCTACTTTGCACGATATTGGCAAGATGGGCATTCCAGATCACATTCTTCACAAACCCGGACCACTTTCGGAGGAAGAGTGGGCTATTATGCGAAAACACCCACTATTTGCTAGTGACTTACTTTCACCCATCGAATACCTCCGCCCGGCAAGAGACATTCCCTGCTATCATCATGAAAGATGGGACGGATCCGGATATCCGATAGGTTTAAAGGGGGAAGAGATTCCACTGGCAGCGCGACTGTTTGCAATTGTTGATGTTTATGATGCATTAATATCTGAGCGGTTGTATCGATCTGCTTGGTCTAAACAAACAGCAATAAATTACATCCAAGAGCAAGCAGGGATTTTGTTCGACCCAGCTATTGTTCCTGCATTTCTTGATATGATAAAAGAAAAAGTGTATAGCAATTAGCGGTGAACAACCCAATGGGGGATTAGCGCCAATGGCAGAAATGGCACTGCTCTTATTATTGAGCTAAATTCCTAAAGTCGAGCTAATAAAATTTTGGGAAGGTTATGCTAGTTTGCGTAACGCGATTAGGAGTATTAAAAACTCCAAAGCAATATTCGCCAATAGAGCATGAGGGCTAAAGCGATGGCAGATAATACAAAGCCCCCATCATCAAATTCGAAACCTTTCTCTCGGACCTGTTTTTTGCCAATGTACCCAAGAAGTAGGCCGAGAGATGAAGACACCATACCAATATAGAAAGGAGCATGTTCCCCCCAATAATCCCCAAAAAATATAAGCATACAGATAAATCCTATAGCACCAAAAACAAAGCTCACAAAGACAACAATTATTATTTTCAGATTTTTACCCGTTTGTTGACCCTATTTTCTCATTCACTTCAAGCATTTATTAGACCTCTTGCAAAAGTCATGTGCGTTCGAAATTGTAGTGTGAAGCGATCAAGTTGAAGCGCAGCCTAAAGCGTTTACGCCGGTTGCGATAACGTTCACTTAAGATACGGAAGACCTTTACCTTACGGATAACATGTTCAACGA